>CAIOKP010000316.1 GCA_903858875.1 uncultured Sphingomonadales bacterium | reverse complement strand
GCGGCCAGCACGAACAGCGGCTGTATCGCGTGCGACACATGGCCGAACAGGCCCAGCCCCCAGCCATAGAAGATAGCGGTCATGATCATGGTCGTGCCGAGGTAATTGGAAAAGGCCATCCGCCCCGCCGCCGCCAGCCTTTGTCCCACCCCGGTTGCCAACAGGCCCGGCGCAGCCAGCACCAGCGCGGCGTAATAGGCCAGCGCCAGCGCGAGATGTTCCGGCCCGGCCCAATAGGCCATGACATCGGGCATCACCAAAGGCGGAAAATGCCGCACCCATGCCCAGCCGGTCAGCGCGAGCGCCATCGGGCCGCCCAGAGCCAACCCGCCGACCATCATCGCGACCACCCAACGCCGCGGCCAATCCCCGGCGGTCAACCCGCTGCGATACAGCGCCATGCCCAGCAGCATCAGCGGCAGCGTTTCGCCAAAGCTGGCAAAGGTCAGCACCAGCGGCCACAGCGGCGCGGTCGCGAATTTATTGGCGGCCATGGCCCAAAATCCGAGATGGGCCTGCGCAACATCGGCCGCCATGCCCTGATGCGCCGTGGCCAGCGCGGCGGCGACATGCTGCGCCTCGGCGGCGGTGGCGATGCCCAGCCGCACATGTTCGGCGGCGACAACATCGGGCAGGCCGGTCATCGCGCCCAGCCCATGCCATACCAGAAATCCCAGCAGGCCTGCCCCGGCCAGCCCGCCCACCGATAACCGGCGCAGCGCCAGCGCCATCATCCCGCACAGCGCATAATCGAACAGAATATCGCCCCACCACAGCAGGATATAATGCAGCCAGCCAAACAGGGCGAGCCAACCGAGCCGCCGCGCCTGCAACAGGTCGCCATTGCGTCCCTGTGCCTCGGCCCGCTCGATAAACAGCAGCATGCTGGCCCCGAACAGCAGCGAGAACAGCGCCCGCATCTTGCCCTCGAACAGCAGGAACGAGCCGGCAAACACCATTTCGTCGGGCGTGGAGGCCGCAGTTGGCCAGTTCGGGGTGAGCGTCGCCAATTGTGGCCCGGCAAACCCGGCGATGTTCACCGCCAGAATGCCGAGCACAGCAATGCCCCGGATCAAATCAAGCGTGGCAATCCGATTGGACGTCGCGACCAAACGATCATTCCCGTACGGGCAGGCAGGACAGCCCCGCACCGCTCAGCTTGCGACAGGCGGCATGGGCAGCCTCCTCGCTATAGCCGGTGGCGAGCAGACGCGTGACCTTGCCCGAGGGGGCGTTTTGGCGCGGATGCCCAGTGATTTCGGCTAGGCCCTTGACCTTGGTCCATTGGGCATCGGCGTTGGTCGCGACACCAAACGCGCCCAGTTGGATTTTCCATGTGCCGGCGGCGACCACGCGTGGCGCGGGGGCGACGCGGGGCGGCGCTGCATCGATGCTGGCGTTATGGCTGCCATGCGGCGTGGCCAAGGGGGAGGGCACCGGCGGCAGACCGCGTGGCGGCTGTGTGGAACTTGTTGCGGGCAGACGCGGCGGGGCGACTTGCGCGATGTGTGGCATCGGCGGCGGGGCGGGCAGGAATGATCCGGCCATACCGACCGGCGGCGCGGTGGGGGTGCCAAGGTCGGCGGCGGCGTATTGCCGGGCGCGGTTCGCCTCGATTTGCCCGGCCATGTCGGTAGCCAGCGACATGGCCTTTTGCCGGTCCTCGATCGGGATATATTTGTCCATCTGCGCCAGCGCCTGCGTGGCCTGTGGCAAGGCGAGGGCGCCGGCTTGCGCCTGACTGGCGAGGCTTTCCAGCGCATAGGCGCGGATCCAGTCCTTCGACACGCCATCGGCGTTGAAATAGGCCAGGCCCAGCAGATATTGCGAGCGCGGATCGCCCCGGTCGGCGGCGTTGCGGATATAGGGCAGCGCGGCGGCATGTTGGCCGCGCTGGAACAGCAACAGGCCGTAATTGTCGCCGGCCTGCATATGGCCTTGCGCTGCCGCCTTGGCGTATAGCATTTCGGCCCGCGTCAAATCCTGCGGCACGCCTCGGCCCAGCTTATACGCCTGGCCCAGATTGAATTGCGCATCGGCATCGCCCTTGTCCGCCAAGGGTTGCCATTCGCGCACGGCGGTTGGAAAATCGCCGCGTGACCACGCATCGACCCCGGCCTTTACATCGGCCATCGCTGGTTGGGCCAGCATCAGCGCGGGGGCCAGTGCGCCGATGGTGGCGGTCATGGGTTTGCGCAGAAAATCTTTAACCTTCATAGCGATACCTTCCCAGTCCGATCCGAGGGTGTGCGCCAAAATAGCGCGATCCCGTCCGATGATCGCGCCCGATTGGCCGTCCATCGCACATCTATCGGCAGCATTGCAAAGTGTTTCAGCCTAATCCCGCTCCGCAAATTTCCGGACGCGCATATCGGCATTAACCTAAATTTAGGAACGTTCTGCAAAGGTTTGTGACGACGCCCCACTGATTCCGCGTGGGGTGAGGGAAGGGTTGCATGCGCGTTCTGGTGTTAACTTTCTGGGATAAACATCCGGGTGGGCCCGCGAGCCCCGCGCTATGTGGCGCGCCCGGTCATCGCCCGGTGAGATTCGCCGCCGTCGCGCTCGCGGCCTGCCTCGAACAGCTTTGATAGGAAGCCGACCATGATCGCGCACCCCCTCTCCCTTCGTTTTGCCACCGCGCCCTTGGCGCTGGCGCTGGCCCTGTTGGCTGTGGGCCATGCCGCCCCGGCGCTGGCCAAGGACCCGGTCGAAAACATCGACGCCGAATTGTCCAAGGGCGATGCTGCGAGGGGGATTGCACTGGCCGAGGTCGCGGTTGCCGCCGACCCGCACAATGGCCCGTTGCGCGCGGCGCTGGGGCGGGCATATCTCAAGGACGGTCGGTTTCAATCCGCGATGGCCGCGCTGACCGATGCGTTGGCGCTGGGCGATGGCGGTAGTCGGACCTTGCTGACATTGGCGCTGGCCGATGTGGGCAGCGGGCGGGATCGCGATGCGGTCGCCGTGCTCGATCAGGGGCGTGGCACGATTCCTGCCGCCGATCTTGGCCTTGCGCTCGCGCTGGCCGGCGAGGCCGGTCGGGGCACCACCATTATGGGCGATGCGGTACGCGCCGGCGACAAGTCGGACAAGCTGCGTGCCAATCTTGCCTATGCCTATGCGCTGGATGGCCGCTGGGCCGAGGCGCGCAACCTGTTGGCGATCGATTTGCCGGCCGATCAGGTCGACGGCCGTTTGACCGAATGGGCGCAATTGGCCAAGCCCGAGGGCAGCCGCCATCGGGTCGCCGCGCTGTTGGGCGTGGCCGTCAAGGCCGATGGCGGGATGCCGACGCAATTGGCGTTGGGGCCGACCCAGAACAGCCAGCAAGTGCAGACCGCGGCCGCAGATCCGATGCCGGCAACGGGGCTGGCTGCCACGACAGGCGCTGAATTGCCTCCGCTGGCGTCGGCCGATGTCGCTGCGCAAGCCGCGCCGCAACCGGTTGCAGCAGATCCAGTGCCAGCGCGGATGCCAGCACCGATTTTTACGCCCATCGCCCCCAAGGATGAGGGAGCCAAATTGGCGATGGCCCCGCGCCATTCCCACGCGCATGGTACCGCCAAGCCCGCAGCGTCCGCGGCTGTCGCTGCGTCCGATCATCTCGCGGACAAGACCGAGCCGGTGATGGCAAGACCTGCCAGCGGGTCGCACCTTGTGCAATTGGGGGCGTTTATCAGTCAAAAGAACGCTGAACATGCCAGAAAGCAGTTTCTCGCCCGCGACCGCGAATGGCGCGGGCACGAGGTGACTATTGCCCAGGCGACGGTCAATGGCCGCACGTTCTGGCGGGTCAGTGTTGTCGGCTATGATGCCGGTGCGGCCAGCCAGACATGCCAGTCGATCCAGAAAAAGGGCGGGGCCTGCTTTGCCCGTGCGGGCGGCGCGGCATCGACGGGCAAGGCCTTGGCCATGGCAATACCGACCGGCCATCGCGGCCGCTGATTCAACGCATATTCGATGTAGCCACGCGGGCGGGCCGAAAGGTTCCGCCCGCGCGTCTGTTCGGCGTTAGTCGACCCGCGTGCCACCCTTCCACAGGCCCAGCACACGGCCTTGCACCGGCTGGCGATCGAACGGGGTGTTGCCCGCCGCCGCCGCCATCTTGTCCGACGAGACGATCCACGGCTTGTCCGGATCGACCAGCGCGATATCGGCCTGTGCGCCCACCGCCAGCACGCCGGCATCCACGCCCAGCAATCGCGCCGGATTGGTCGCCAGCAGCGCAAAGGCGCCCGCCATGTCGATCACCCCATCGCGCACCAAATTCATCGTCAGCGGCAACAGCGTTTCGGCCCCCGCCATGCCGGGCTCCGCATCGGCAAAG
>CAIOKP010000315.1 GCA_903858875.1 uncultured Sphingomonadales bacterium | reverse complement strand
CGGCGAAAACCGGCGGACACCACCCAAGCATGGGCGCCCGACGCGCCCGCCGCCCGCGCGCTGCTCGCCGATGCCGACCACCTCGCCGCTGCGGGCCGCTATGACGAGGCGGCGCATCTCCTCCTGCTGCGCAGCTTTGACCAGATCGCCGCTGCCCGGCCCGACTGGCTCGCGCCCGCCAGCACCGCGCGCGAAATCGCCCAGCTTGCCACGCTGGCCCCACCGGCCCGCGCGGCGTTTGCGATGATCGCGGACCTGGTTGAACAGGGCCGCTATGCGCTGCGCCCGCTGGGCGCCGCCGGCTGGGAAGCGGCCCGCGCCGCCTATGCCGGATTCGCGTTGGAACGGATCGCGCCATGACCCGCGCCCGCTCGCCCTTTTCGCCTGCCGCCGCGCTGGCCTTGGTGCTGGTGGGCGCGGGCTTGCTGCTGGCGATGGCGTGGATGGTCGGCGCGGGGCTGATGCTGGGCGATACCAATGATGGCGGTGGCCATGCCGGCGGGCGCGGCCTCAACGGTTTTGCCGGGCTGGAACGGTTGCTGACCCATGCCGGCTATCAGGTGACGACAGCCCACAGCCCCGCCGCGCTGAACCAACCCGGCCTGCTGATCCTGACCCCTCCCGCCGACGCCAAGGGCAAGGACATCGATCAGATCGTCACCGCCCACCGCGCCTATGGTCCCGTACTGGTGATCGCACCCAAATGGGTCGTGGTACCGGTCGACCCCGACCAACCCGGCGTCCAGCGCGGCTGGGTTCGGCTGGTCGGCACCGCAGCGCCGCATTGGGACGGCTTCCTCGACGACATCACCGTCGATATCGCGCCATCGGATGGCACCGCGCGTGATGCCCATGGCGGCGCCACCCGCCTGCCCCGCCCCGACGTGGTAATGGCCGGCCATGGCGACCGGCTGGTCGATTGGGTGCAGGATGGCCGTGGCCGCGTGCTGGCCGGCCTGTATGGCGGCAGGGACGACGACGCCCGTGAACAAGGCCTGCTCGCCCTCGTGTTCGAGCCCGACATCCTCGACAACGGCGGCCTCGCCCAGCCGGACAGCGCGACAATCGCCGAGGCGCTGGTCGATGACCTCTTGCCGATGGGCGAGCGGCGCGTGACATTCGATCTGACGCTGAACGGCTTTGGCCAGACGCCCAATTTGCTGACACTGGCGTTCACCCCGCCCTATCTCGCCGCGACGATCAGCCTGTTGCTGGCCGCCGTTGCGGTGGGCTGGCGCGCGTTTACGCGGTTTGGCCCGCCAATCGCCACGCCACGCGACATGGGTTTTGGCAAGCGCGCCTTGGCCGAAAACACCGCCGGGTTGATCCGGCGCACCGGGCGGTTGCACCTGTTGCCCGGCCCCTATGCCGATGCGGCCCGCGGCCGGATCATTGCTGCATTGGGCCTGCACCCGGGCGCAGAGCCTGCCGAAACCGACGCCACCATCGACCGCGCGCTGCACGCCCGCGCGCCTGCATCGGAGCCTTTTTCCGCCGCCACACAACGGTTGCGCGCCGCCACCCGCGCGACCGACATACTGCGCGCCGCCCAAGCGATCCACGCCATCGAGAGGATGTTGACCCTTTGACCGAACCCCTGCCCCTGCCGCAAGTCGGCGCGCTCGCCGACGCCATCCGCGCCGAAATCGGCAAGGCAGTGGTCGGCCAAACCGAAACGGTCGAACACCTGTTGATCGCGCTGCTGGCGCGCGGCCATGTCCTGCTCGAAGGGCCGCCCGGCACCGCCAAGACCTTTCTCGCGCAATGTTTCGCCGCTGCGATCGGCCTCGATTTCGGACGTATTCAATTCACGCCAGACCTGATGCCCGGCGACATCCTCGGCGCCAACCTGTTCAATTTCCAAACCAGCGCCTTCACCCTGACCCGCGGGCCGATTTTCTGCGACCTGCTGTTGGCCGACGAAATCAACCGCACGCCGCCCAAAACACAGGCCGCGCTGTTGGAGGCGATGCAGGAACGCCGCGTCACGCTCGACGGTACGGCGCACAGCTTGCCCGATCACTTCATGGTGGTGGCAACGCAAAACCCGATCGAATCGCAAGGGGTCTATCCGCTACCCGAGGCGCAGCTTGACCGCTTCCTGTTCAAACTGCTGATCACCTATCCTAGCCATGCCGAGGAAATCGGCATCGTCACCCGCTTTGGCACGCGCAGCGGCCCATCCCGCCCAGCCGACCACGGCATCGCCGCCGTCGCCACCCCCGCCACGCTGAACGCGGCCAGCGCCGCGATACAGGCGATCACCATCGCCGACCCCATCGTCGATTACATCGTCCGCCTGATCCGCGCGACTCGCGACAGCGCCGATCTGGCTTGCGGCGCCTCGCCGCGCGCCGCCGTGCTGGTCGCCAATGCGGCGCGGGCGCGGGCGGGCCTGGCGGGCCGCGATTATGTGGTGCCCGACGATGTAAAGGCACTGGCGGGCAGCGTGTTGCGCCACCGCCTGTTGCTGTCCCCCGCCGCCGAAATCGAGGGCAAGCAGGTCGAGGCGCTGGTCGCCGACCTCGTCACCCGGACCGAGGCGCCGCGCTAAACCATGCCACCGCCCCCCACCCGCCTGAGCATCATGCCGCGCCCGACCATCGTGCCGACCGGGCGGGTGGTGGCGATGCTGGCGGGCCTTGCGCCGGTCGGGCTGGTGGTCGCGACACTCGCGCCCGTCGCATGGGTCGCGGTGCCGGTGCTGGCCATTGCGGTGCTCGGGCTGGCGCTGATCGACGGGATGCTGGCGGGGCGTTTGCTGGACGCCCGCGTCCTCGCCCCGGCGGAGGTCGAGATCGGGCGGGACGCCGAAGTTACCCTCCTCGCGGAGATCGCCGGGCGGGCCGGAACCATCGCCGCCGCGCTGGCGATGGATGAAAGATTGGCCCCCGG
>CAIOKP010000314.1 GCA_903858875.1 uncultured Sphingomonadales bacterium | reverse complement strand
GGACGGTGGAATATTTGATCTCCGCATCGTCGAGCAGGACCAGTTCGACCACGGCGGCGTGCAACTGGTTCTCGTCCCGCATCGGCGCGGTGCATCCTTCGAGGTAGGAGACATAGGCCCCCTTGTCCGCGACGATCAGCGTGCGTTCGAATTGCCCGGTGTTTTCGGCATTGATGCGGAAATAGGTCGACAATTCCATCGGGCAGCGGACGCCCTCGGGCACGTAAACAAACGTCCCGTCGGAAAATACCGCGCCATTCAGCGCCGAAAAGAAATTGTCGCCCATCGGCACGACCCGGCCCAACCATTTGCGGACCAGATCGGGATATTCGCGGATCGCCTCGCTGATGCTGCGAAAGATGACGCCCGCCGCTTCCAATTCCTTGCGAAAGGTGGTCGCGACCGAAACGCTGTCGAACACCGCATCGACGGCGATTTTGCGCGCGCCCTCGACCCCGGCCAACACCGCCTGTTCGGCCAGCGGGATACCCAGCTTTTCATAGACCCGCAGGATTTCGGGATCGACCTCGTCCAGCGATTTCGGGCCATCCTTGGTCTTGGGCGCGGCCCAGTAATACGACGCCTGATAATCGATCGGCGCGATGTTCAGCTTCGCCCAATCGGGCATCGGCATGGTCAGCCAGTGGCGATAGGCCTTCAACCGCCATTCAAGCATCCATTCCGGCTCGTTCTTCTTGGCCGAAATATAGCGGACAGTGTCCTCGGACAGGCCCTTGGGGCCATATTCCTGCTCGATATCCGACGACCAACCGTGTTCATAGTCGGCAACGCGGGCGGCGGCCTCGTGGGCGGCCTGATCGCGGATGGGGGTTTCTTCGCTCATTGCACTGCTTCCATCATTACCTTGGGCGCTGCCTTCACGGCTCGCCCCGCGACCAGCCGCGACAGGCTGACCTCGGCCAGCGCCCCGCGCACCGCATCATTCACAACCGGCCAATGCGGCCGCACCGCGCACCCTTGTTCCAGCGCACAATCATGCTTGCCCGCCTCGACGCAGGGGGTCAGCGCAATCGGCCCTTCGACCGCCTCGATAATATCCACCAGCGAAATCGCCGCTGCCGGCCGCGCCAGCCGCAAGCCACCGCCCGACCCGCGCGATGACCGCAACAACCCCGCCACAACCAACCGGCTGACCAGTTTTTGCACGGTCGGGGCGGGCAATCCGGCTTCCTCCGCCAATTGACTGGCGTTCACTTGCGCGCCCCCGCAATGGCGCGCGGCGGCGACCATAACGACCACGGCATAATCGGCCATGCTGGACAAGCGCATTGCGGAAGAACCCTAGGGTTGGAGGCGATTTTCAAATCGGATCGAATCAATCTGATTTGATTCCTACGCTCAAGCGCGGCGGCTGGCAATGCCCCCATGGGGCAACCCGGACGGTCGATGGCGTAAAAAAAGCGACTCTCCCACAAGGAGAGAGCCGCCTAAGTTTCGAGAACTCGTCGCAATATGCTTCGAGCCCTTCGGGTCGCGGTTTCCGTATAGGGTGGATTAGGTGCGAGAAGTTGTAGATTTACGCCAATTAACGTATTTATCTTACGGAAATCCGCCATTTCTCTGCACGATTTCGCCTGTTTGTGCGGGGTCTGTCAAAGATCAATTTCACCGTAACGCGACACATCGACAATCCCGGTTTGGCTTGGCATAGGGTCGGCCCCATGACCTATGCGCTGATCCGACCGTTGCTCTTTTGCCTTGATGCCGAAACCGCCCATGGGGCGGCGCTGGCGGCGTTGAAATATGTGCCGCTGGCCGGGGCGCCCGCCGCACCCGCCGGCCCGCTGGCGAGCACGGTGGCCGGCATCGCCTTTCCCAACCCGGTTGGTATGGCGGCCGGCTTTGACAAGGATGGCGAAGTGCCCGACGCGTTGCTCGGGCTTGGCTTTGGCTTTGCAGAGGTCGGATCGATCACCCCCCTGGCCCAGCCGGGCAACCCCAAGCCGCGCCTGTTCCGACTGGTCGAGGACCGCGCGGTGATCAACCGCATGGGGTTCAACAATGGCGGCGCGGCGGCGGCAGAACAGCGCTTGCGGGCGAGGCTATCGCGCGGCGGGGTCGTGGGGATCAACATCGGCGCCAACAAGGACGCAACCGACCGCGCCGCCGATTATGCCACCATGGCCCGCATCATGGCGCCTCTGGCCAGCTATCTGGCGGTCAATGTGTCCAGCCCGAACACGCCTGGCCTGCGCGCCTTGCAGGATGAAGGCGCATTGGGCGCGCTGCTCGACGGGGTGATGGCCGCGCGCGATGCCACCGGCCATACACCGCCGGTGTTCCTGAAGGTCGCGCCCGATCTGGATCCTGCCGACATCGACGCCATCGCACGCATTGCGCTCGACCGGAAATTGGGCGCGTTGATCGTGTCGAACACCACGATTTCGCGGCCACCGCTGCATTCACCCCACGCCGGTGAGGGCGGCGGCCTGTCAGGCGCCCCCTTGCGCGATCTGGCGCTGCAGCGGTTGCGCGATTTCCGCGTGGCGACTGGGGGCGCAATTCCGTTGATCGGGGTCGGCGGCATCGCCAATGCGCAGGACGCCTGGGCACGCATTCGGGCCGGGGCAGCGTTGGTGCAGGTCTATTCCGCGATGGTCTATGAAGGCCACGGCATCGCCCGTGCGATTGCTCGGGGTTTGACACAATTGATGGTCCGCGACGGGTTTGCCACAATCGCCGAGGCGGTCGGCGTGGATGTGGCGGTATAACGCCACCATTAACCCACAAACGATTGCGACGGATGCTTGCCGCAACACGGGTGCGGTCCTAAACTTGGCGCAATATTCCGGGCGCGATGTCAAATCCCGGACAGGTTTGGGGGCGCTTTCGGGTGCCAGAGGGGTAAAGTCCGCGTGCAACTCTCCGATATTGAAACCAGCCGCAATCTGGTAGCGCTATTCCTGTCGCGTGCGGATGTACTGGACGACGCACCGTTCCTGTCGGCCAAGATCGACGGGGCGTGGCGCCCGGTCAGTTGGGCCGAAACCGCCGCCCGCGTCTGCGTGATGGCCGAGGCGCTGGTTGCGCTGGGCTTTCGCCCCGGTGAGCGGATCATGCTGGTGTCGGAAAACCGGCCCGAATGGTGCATTGCCGATCTGGCAATCATGGCGGCCGGGTGCATCACCGTGCCCGCCTACACCACCAATACCGAGCGCGATCACCTGCATATCCTCGAAAATTCGGGCGCGCGCGGGGTGATCGTCTCGACGGCCAAGCTGGCCAAGCCGCTCTTGCCCGCCGTGCTGCGGTCGGGGCAGGCCAATCAGGTAATCGCCATCGAACCGCTGGGCATCGCGCAGGCCGGGGCGATTGAATACCACGATTGGGCCGCGATGCTGACCGGGGATGCGGCATCCGCGCGCGCCAGGGTCGAGGCGCGCATGGCCGGAATCACCCGCAACGATACCGCCTGCCTCATCTACACCAGCGGCACCGGCGGCGCGCCGCGCGGCGTGATGCAGCACCACGGCGCCATCCTGCACAATGTCGCGGGCGCCTCGCGCATTCTGGCCGAGGATTTCGGCTGGGGCGAGGAAGTGTTCCTGTCCTTCCTGCCGCTGTCGCACGCCTATGAGCATACCGCCGGGCAATTTCTGCCGATCGGCATGGGTGGCCAGATCTATTATGCCGAGGGACTCGATAAACTCGCCAGCAATATCGAGGAAGTCGGCCCGACCGTGATGGTCGTCGTGCCGCGCCTGTTCGAAGTGTTGCGCACCCGGATCATGAAGCAGATCGAAAAGCAGGGCAAATTGCCCGCCGCGCTGATGCACAAGGCGATCGCGCTGGCCGGGCGGCGGGCGGCGGGGCAGCACGGCTTGCTCGACTGGCCGCTCGACAAGTTGATCGAACTCACATTGCGCCCCAAGGTTCGCGCCCGATTCGGCGGCCGGGTCAAGGCGCTGGTGTCCGGCGGCGCGCCGCTCACCCCCGACATCGGGCTGTTTTTCGAAGCCATGGGGCTGATGGTCCTGCAAGGCTATGGCCAGACCGAAAGCGGGCCGATCTCCTGCGTCAACCGGCCCAGCGCGGGCATCAAGATGGATACTGTCGGCCCCCCGATCCACGCCACCGAAGTCACCATCGCCGCCGATGGCGAAATCCTCATTCGGGGCGAATTGGTCATGCACGGCTATTGGCGCAATGACGCCGAAACCGCGCGCGTGCTGCAAAATGGCTGGCTGCACACCGGCGACATCGGGCATATCGACGGTGCCGGCCGGATCGTCATCACTGATCGCAAAAAAGACATGATCGTCAACGACAAGGGCGACAATATCTCGCCGCAAAAGCTGGAAGGCATGCTAACCCTACAGCCCGAAATCGCCCAAGCCATGGTGATCGGCGACCGCCGCCCCTACATCGTCGGCCTGATCGTGCCCGATGCCGAATGGGCGCTCGACTGGGCAAGGGCCGAAGGCGAGCCCTTCGACATCGCCGCGCTGCAAGACCTCCCCGCCTTTCGCAGCGCCATCCGCGCCGCGCTCGACCGGGTGAATGCCGACCTGTCGGTCATCGAAAAAATCCGCCAGTTCGCCTTTGCCGACGAACCCTTTGCCATCGACAACGAGGAAATGACCCCCTCGCTCAAGATCCGCCGGCATAAGTTGAAGGAGCGGTATGGGGTGCGGTTGGATGGGTTGTATAAGGGGTAGGCTCAAGCCGCTTCCTTATCCACCCACTCGGGATAAAACGCCGGTTCGCGCGTGGACCAGCCCGGGGCTGTCGCGGCGGCTTCGCTGATGGATTGCAACAGGTGCTTGCGGCGTTCGGGGCGGATTTGCGGCAGGGCAGCGGCGGCGCAGAAGGCCGACGGCAGCCAGGGGCGCACTTCGGCGCCAAGCAGGCGTTCGTAGAGAAAGCGGTAGGCGGGGAAGCCGGTCATGCGTTCCTGGGCGAGGTCGAAGGCGGTGACGCGGACCAGCTTGCCCATGAAGCTTTCGAGCGCGTCGAGGCCCCCTTCGGCGGGCATGGCGCCGCGCAGAGCCTTTAATTCCTGATAGACGACGTATTGACCGCGGATGCTGGCGCTTTCGGCGGCATCGCGCGCCCACAATTTGAAGGCATCCTGCCGACCGAGCCCAACATCAAGGCTGCGTTTGATGAAGCGTTGTTCGCAGGCGGAAAAGCCGGCGAATTCGCGCAATTCGGCGATTGCCAGCGAAGCCATTCCCGTATTCGCCATCGTCTGTGATCCCTTGGCCCGGGCCGCATTTCGGCCCTGAACCAAGGTGTCACCCGAATCAGGTTAGGAAGCCGTTAACCATAAAAGGGAAAATCCCCGACACCCGCCTCAGATCAACCCGGCAAGCGGGCTGGACGGGTCGGCATATTTGCGCGTGGCCATGCGCCCGGCCAGATAGGCCTCGCGCCCGCCCTCGACCGCCAAGCGCATCGCGCGGGCCATGCGGATCGGGTCGCGGGCCTCGGCGATGGCGGTGTTCATCAACACGCCGTCGACGCCCAATTCCATCGCCACCGCGGCGTCGGACGCCGTGCCAACGCCCGCATCGACCAGCACCGGCACCTTGGCACCCTCGACGATCAGCCGGATGGTGACGCGGTTCTGAATGCCCAGGCCCGACCCGATCGGCGCGCCCAGCGGCATGACCGCAACAGCGCCCGCTTCTTCCAATTGCTTGGCGGCGATGGGATCATCGACGCAATAGACCATCGGCAGAAAGCCTTCCTTGGCCAGAACCTCGGTCGCAATCAGCGTTTCGCGCATATTGGGGTACAGCGTGCGTGCCTCGCCCAGCACTTCGAGCTTCACCAAATCCCAGCCGCCCGCCTCACGCGCGAGCCGCAATGTGCGAATCGCATCGTCGGCGGTAAAACAGCCGGCGGTGTTAGGCAGGTACGTCACTTTCTTGGGGTCAATAAAGTCGGTCAGCATCGGCGCCGTCGGGTCCGACACATTCACCCGGCGCACGGCCACCGTAACGATTTCGGCACCCGATGCTTCCAAAGCGGCGGCGTTCTGGGCAAAATCCTTGTACTTGCCGGTCCCGACGATCAACCGCGACCGAAAGGTACGCCCCGCCACAGTCCACGAATCATCCGCCGCCACGTCACCGCCCCCCACAAAATGCACGATTTCCAAAACATCCCCATCGGCCAGCGCCACCGCGGCCAGCGTCGATCGCGGTACGATGACCGCATTGCGCTCCACCGCGACCTTTGCCGGGTTCAGGCCGATATCGGCCACCAGATCCGCCACCGACGCCCCCGCAGCGATGCTGCGCGGATCACCATTTACCGTGAGAGAAAGTTTGTCATTCATGGCCGTTTCCATGAACGTTCAAGGCCGGTGGCGCAAGTTCCCGATGTCGGCGAATCCAGCAGCACAGGCGATGCGATTACACTATGGGATTTTGCGTTCCGCTTGGAGCTGTTACAATTTTTCTCGCGCCCGTTGGGGCTAAAACGGGTCGCGCCCCCTTTCCCAAACCGCAGAGTTCGGTCATCAAGCCGGCCGATGATGGAAGGATTTTCGACAATGGCGATGGTTCACCCTGCTGACGGACGACCGCTGGCGCTGGCGCGTTGGTTATGGACGGTGGCGGGGCTGGTGGTGGCGATTGTCGTGGTCGGCGGCATTACGCGGCTGACCGAATCAGGCCTTTCGATCACACAATGGAGGCCCATCACCGGCATCCTCCCCCCGATGGGCGCGCCGGCATGGGCGGCTGAATTCGCACATTACCGTCAGATTGATCAGTATGGCGCGATCCACTCGGGCATGACCCTGGCGCAGTTCAAGGGCATATTTTTCTGGGAATATATCCATCGCGTGCTCGGCCGGGTGATCGGGCTGGCGATGGTCGTGCCATTGGGCATTTTTGCGGTGCGCCGTGCCATTCCGGCGGGCTATGCCTTGCGGCTATGCGCGATTGTGCTGTTGATCGGGTTACAGGGGACGCTGGGCTGGTTGATGGTGCGTTCGGGATTGCAGCCGGGGATGGTCGAGGTCGCGCCCCTGTGGCTGGCGGCGCATTTGATCACCGCATTGTTTACGTTGTCGGGCTTGGTGTGGACCGCGCTCGACCTTACGGCGCTGGCGCGAGGCGAGGGACCGGCGCGATTAACCGGGCTGGGCGCGATAACTGGCGCGGCTCTGGCGCTGCAATTGGGCTATGGCGCATTAATGGCTGGCCTGCGCGCGGGGCGGGTCACCGACCAATGGCCGCTGATGAACGGCACGTTCTGGCCCGGCCCGACACAGCGTGGACAGTCAGTGCTCGACGCGATCACCGCCGATCCGGCGATCGTGCATTTCATTCACCGCTGGTGGGCATGGGTTGTCGTCGCCGTAATGGTGGTGATGGCCCGCGCAGTAAAGCGCGCCGGCGTACGCCCGGCCAGCGTCGCCCTGCATTCCGCCCTTGGCACGCAGGTCATTCTGGGCATCGCCACGGTGGTGTCGGGCGTGGCGATACCGCTGGCGGTGTTGCACCAATTGGTCGGCGCGTTGTTGGTGGTGGCAACGGTGTGGAGCGCGCATGTCCTAGGCCGGCGGACATGATACCGCGCTCGTGCGCCCATCCGCCAGCGGCGGCTGAAATGCGTGCCCGACGACCTTCGATGGTCGCTTGGCCAACTGGTCTATCTGACTGAGGAGGTCATGATGGCGCAAAAATGGAGTGCAACACCACGAGGCGAGAGCCGCCGTTCCGGCGTCGCCTTGTCCTGGATGCTCATTCTGACGGCGGGCGGCGCGATGCCGGCACAGGCCACAGACGCGAACCAGCCAGCGCCCGCTTGCACCGGTGCATTTCCTGCGCCCACCGTCCCCATGATCCTGTCACGGCAAGTCCGGCGCGATTTGCATGACGGCAAGGAAATTGTCGTCACGCGCCGTTATCGTGTCACTTTCGTCGCAACGCCGGACGGTTTCGTGATCAACGGCGATCTGCTGGGCACGGATGTCGATGCGCCAGCCAGACTGGCCGGCCTTGCGGCGATAGAACAGCAGCGACCCGATACCACGACGTTTCCAATGCCGCTCGATCCCACGGGCCTCATCATCGCCCGGCGCGCCGGGGTGTCCGCCGGCCTGCCCCAATCGGTGCAAGCTATCACCGGGCACCTGATCGCGGGTGCGGGCCTCATTGCGTTGGAACAGGAACAGGTTGACGACTTCGTTGCCCGGCTATTCTCGATGCAGGGTCCGATCGTGTCGCAATGGCCAGAGGCCTTGTTCCGGCCGAATGGCATGCCGACGGTCACGCGCGATATATTGCCATTACCCGACAAGCGGGAGGGCAAGGTGACGATCTCGCTCAAACCGCAATCGGCGCATTCCTGCGCCTTGATGCAGCGGATGAAACGCACCATCGAAACGCAGGTCGATGGCGTCAACCGCAGAACGCAGGAAATCTGGACACTGGCACCGATGCCCTAGAGGCGCCCAATTTGGCGTGATCGGCTGGTGGTTTTGGGGCGGTATTATTTTACCTCTTGCGAAACGCCCGGAAACCTTGACTCCTTGGGCCATTTCCGCAATTAGCCCGCCGTCCCTCTGCCGGCCTGCCGGTTGGGGTTGCTATTCATACAGGAACACACAGCCATGAAGGCTCTCAGCAGAATGACTCAGTCGGTAAAGCCGGCTGATGTTGAAAAGAAGTGGCATCTGATCGATGCGGACGGTCTGGTTCTCGGCCGTCTTGCCGTGATCATCGCCAACACGCTGCGCGGCAAGCACAAGCCCAGCTTCACGCCCCACGTCGATTGTGGCGACCACGTCGTCGTGATCAACGCGGACAAGGTCCGTCTGACCGGCAACAAGCTGAAGAACAAGATCTACTACAAGCACACCGGTTATGCCGGTGGCATCAAGCAAGTGACCGCCGGCAAAGTGCTGGAAGGCCGCTTTCCTGAGCGCGTGCTTGAAAAGGCTGTGGAACGCATGATTCCGCGCGGCCCCTTGGGTCGTGCGCAAATGCGCGCCCTGCACCTGTACGCCGGCGCTGAACATCCGCATGCGGGCACCCAGCCCCAGCCGTTCGATGTCGCTGTCCTGAACCGTAAGAACAAGGTGGGTGCGTAATGTCCGATAACACCGTCACCGATCTGGCCGGCCTTGCCGACCTGACCACCGGCGTCGAGGCCACCACGCCTGACGCTCCTGTCACCCCTGCTGCGCCGACGATGCCGCTGCGCGAGCGTCAGATCGACGCTCAGGGCCGTTCGTATGCAACCGGCCGCCGCAAGGACGCCGTTGCCCGCGTGTGGATCAAGCCCGGTTCGGGCAAGATCACCGTCAACGGTCGCGATCAGGAAGTCTACTTCGCACGCCCCACCCTGCGTCTGGTGCTGAACCAGCCGTTCGGCGTGGCTGACCGTACCGGTCAGTACGACGTGATCTGCACCGTCAAGGGCGGTGGTCTGTCGGGCCAGGCCGGCGCTGTGAAGCACGGCATCAGCCAAGCGCTGACCAAGTTCGAGCCCGCTCTGCGGAGCGTCGTCAAGGCCGCTGGCTTCCTGACGCGCGACAGCCGTGCGGTTGAACGTAAGAAGTACGGTAAGGCCAAGGCCCGTAAGAGCTTCCAGTTCAGCAAGCGTTAAGCTCGAAGCTGCTTTTCAAGCTACTATGTTATTGGAAAAGCCCGGTTTTATAGCCGGGCTTTTTCATTTTTGCGGGTTTGAAAAGGGTTTGAAAGTAGGATTAAGGCACCTCAGGAGGTGGAAATAAAATGGACAAAGGAATGTTTGCGGAGATATTGCGGCGGGTCCGTACCACGCTATACACGGCCCCAGAAGAAACAAGGCAGACTTATCGGGGTTATTCATTTTACGTGGAGCAGGAATCGCGAGCCCATCATAGGGGCAGGTCTGAGCAGCGCGACGCGCATCACCGTGAAGAAGCCCGAGAGAGGTCACGC
>CAIOKP010000313.1 GCA_903858875.1 uncultured Sphingomonadales bacterium | reverse complement strand
GGCTAGGCATTCGCCAAGGTCGCACTCGCCCAACGCAATATCCATCGCGCCGCTGTCGAGTTTGGCAAAGCGGTCCAATTCCTCGAACCCGGCTAGCATCCGCGCGCTATCGGCGGTGATCACCGCGGCCAACGCGCGATATTCATGGGGCGCCGGGCCGAACAATTGCTGTTGAATGATTTCGGCAAAGCCCTGAATGGCATTGACCGGCGTACGCAATTCGTGGAGCAACTGGCGCAGGCGATCCGCTTCGCTATCCATGGCAGCAGTCGATGGTGCAGCGACCGGTTCAGCCATCGGCGATGGCCGACGAAACCGGCCCAGATGACCGATAAACCGCCCGCCCAGCGGGTCAAAACGTGGCACGGCGTCGACTTGCCATTCCCCGGCAATCGCCGGCGCGCCGGCCAATGTCACCGGCAAGGCGCGCAATGGCTGGTGCAGGCGGACATCGCCCGCCATATTTCCCTGGCCACCCAGCAAATAGCCGACGACCATCGGGGCCACCTGACTTTCACTCCACACAATGCGCCCTTCGCCATCGCTGGCAAAGTCGAAACATTCAATCCGTTGCCCGCCGGCATCTTCGCCCAATGGCAGACGGGGCGCATCGGAAGACGTCGGTGTGCCAGTTTCCCTCGCACGGCGAAATGCCTCGATCCGCCGGACCAGTGCACCGATATCCTCATCGGCCCGCAATAGCGGATGCGCGTTTGCCCGCATCTCGTCGACGCGGGGCGCAATTGGTTCTGCTACGGCTATGTTCGCGGCCATGGGCGCAAACGCGATCGGCGCCGGCGAAATCGCGGCGTCGGTCTGGGCCAGGGGGACAACATTTTCTGGCGTGGCGACGCCGGGCAACGCACGATCTCCCACGCCCAACCGCACCAATAGCGCGCGCGCCGATTCGCCAAGATCATGGCGATCGCGCAACAGCCCCCGCGCCACCAATGGCAATGCCGGGATCAGGTCGAGCCATTGATCGTCGTCCAACTGCGCGGCCTGAATCGCGGCGTGTCCCACCGCCGGCTCGCCCTGTGCCAGAGCCGACACTAAACGTGGCGCACGCAGGCGCAGGCCCGGTTGGCGCAAAATCACCAGGCGATCCGCCATCGGCAATCGCGCCGACAATTCCGCCAGCCGCAAATAGGCCAGATCGAGCATTTCCCCCTGATCATCGGCCGGCCGCGTCCCCAGCAAATCGAGCAATTGCCGGAACTGAATACGCGCCACATTGGGCCCGACCGGGGTCAGGCGCAGAACAGTGGCAAGGCGATCATCATAACGCATGGCAGTTGGTATAGCGCGGTCCCTAAGGTGCGTTCAATCTTTTCACCCGGTTTCGGTGATAATCATGACGACGAAAACAGATATTGGTCCCGTTCATAACACTTTGCACCACTAGCGAAAGGTCGGTGGTGGCCTGCGTTGCAAAGCGGGACGATTGCGGGCATAGACAACATAATTAGCAAGCCCCGCAAGAGCAGGGTGGATTATTTCACAGATAATGTCGTTCGGCCCCGCAAACGGGGCCGGGGCAGGTTTTAGGGACTGTAGCATTTTATGGCCAATCTCGACCATATCGACCGGCGGCTGCTGGCCGAGTTGCAGGACGAAGGCCGCATCACCAATGTCGAACTGGCGCAGCGCGTCGGCCTTACTGCGCCGCCATGTCTGCGCCGCGTGCGCTCGTTGGAGGAAATGGGCGTCATTCGCGGCTATCATGCCGAACTGGACGGGGCCAAGCTTGGCTTTTCGATCACCGTTTTCGCGATGGTCAGCCTCAAAAGCCAGGCCGAAGATGCGTTGCGCGGGTTTGAGGACCATGTGAAAACGCTGCCCGAAGTGCGCGAATGTCACATGCTCAATGGCGAAATCGACTTCATCCTCAAAATCGTGAGCCGGGATTTGCAAAGCTTTCAGGAATTCCTGACCAG
>CAIOKP010000312.1 GCA_903858875.1 uncultured Sphingomonadales bacterium | reverse complement strand
TCGGAGAAATCAGCGCGTTGATCGAAGACATCGCCAGTTCGTCCGATCGGCAGGCGACCAATATCCTGATGGTGAGCAGTGCCGTCGGCGAAATGGATCGCATGACGCAACAGAACGCGGCGATGGTCGAGCAATCAACCGCGGCGACCCGCAGCCTGTCGGACGAATCGAACCGGTTGACCGAACTGGTATCCGCCTTTCGCACCCGTAGCCGCGGGGAGCGGCCCAATCATTTGGCCAATCCCGTGCCATTCCGTCGTAAATCGGCGCTCCAGCAGACCCCGAGCAGGGCTGATGAGAGCGACCTTGTGCCGGTTCCGTCGTCGACACCGGCGCTGCGCGTCAAGGCGTCGGGCGGTAGTGTATCTGGCAATCTGGCGATCGCCACCCAGGACGACGACTGGAATGACTTTTGATGCGAAGCATTCGCCGGTCTTAGCCTTCCCTATTGCCGTCCTTACCCGGTTGATGGGTAAGGCGGCGCGGGCGCGGCGCCCAGCGGAGTTTCCACGCCATTTCCTCGCCCTTGTGCCGGGCGCGATAGATACCCATCGCCCGGTCATGGTGGCGGCGGCGGCGACGGTCGATCACCCAAGGCGCCAACATCACCAGGCCAAAAACGCCAAGCGCGATGGGGACCCAGAACGGTATATTTTCAAAATGCAGCATAGCGGGGTCCGAGTGTCCTGACCGTTTCGCGCCAATGAGGTGGGAACGGGCGAAGCGGCACAAATCGGGCTAGGGCAAAGCCTGTCGCCATGCACCGTTGAAATTGGCGGCGATCCATTTCAGGACAGGTGTCGGATGCCATCGGATTGGGCGCCGGGACGGGTTTATTTGGCGCGCCACCTTCCTATCGGAGCCTAACGCATTACTTCCGGAGCATTATTCTCGATGCGGAGCGCGAAACATGCGGACTGAAGGCAATACAATCCTTATCACCGGCGGCGGTTCGGGCATTGGCGCGGCGCTGGCCCAGCGGTGGCATGACGCTGGCAATACGGTGATTGTCGCCGGACGGCGGCTAGCGGCGTTGGAGGCAGCCTGCGCGGGCCGGCCCAATATGCACGCCATGGTGCTCGATATCGAGGATCCGGCCGCGATTGCCGCGTTTGCCAAACGGGTAGTTGCAGCGTTTCCTGCGCTTAATGTGGTGATCAACAATGCCGGGATCATGCGGTTCGAACCGCTTGATACAGCGCGAGATTTGGACGATGCGGCCGCGACGATCACCACCAATTTGTTGGGCCCGATCCGCATGACCGATGGGTTGATCGACCATCTGGTCTCACGCGATGATGGCGTCGTGGTCAATGTCACCTCGGGCCTCGCCTTTGTGCCGTTGATCGACGCGCCGACGTATAATGCGACCAAAGCGGGCCTGCATTCCTATACCGTGTCGCTGCGCGAGGTGTTGCGCGGGCGGGTCGAGGTGATCGAACTGGCACCGCCCGCCGTCCAGACCGACCTGACCCCCGGCCAGTCGACGCGCACCGGTTATCAGCCGTTGGAGGCCTTTGCCGACGAGGTGATGGCGCTGTTCGCTCAATCGCCGACCCCGCCGGAAATTCTGGTCGATGCCGTCAAATTCTTGCGCAATGCCGAAGCAGAGGGCCGATTTGACGCTACCGTGACACAGCTCAACGCCTTTGCCCGCGCCGTGCGAGAGGGGTAATCCTGCGGATGACGCGCCGTTCAGTTCAACGGTGAGAGCAGCGGCGCGTCGCCATTGGTCAGGACATTGTCCCCATAGGACCGCGCCGTCGCGCCATTGATGATGTCGAGCGCCTTGGCGCTGCCCAAAACGCGGCTGCCCTGTATCAGTACATCATTGCCGAGACCGGACACCCGCACACCAGCATCGCTATTGCCGATCAAGGTTGATCGGAACAATTTGATATGCCCGCCGCCCGCCGGATTATCGTCCAGAATGCCGACCGGGTTGGACACAAAGCTGCAATTGTCGAGCGTCACCCGCACCGCTACGGTGGGCGCGACCCGGACTCCGGCGCTCAAATAACCGCGAAAGCGGGAATTGCGGACCACCACTTCCTGTGCCTGATAGACATAGACACCATAAGCATAGCCGTTGGTGCCCGAGGTCGTGCCCTCGAAATTGATGTCCTCGATCAATACGTGGGTTGTCGCCGGGCCGGATATGAACACTTCCCCGATGATGCCTACGGGGCCGCCTTCGCCCCGGATCGTCATCGATCGGGAAAGTGTGGCGTGGCCATAGGCACCGGAATTCATCACCACGACCTGACCATTGTCGCCGGTCGCGTTGACCGCGGCCGCCAGCGTGCCACACGGCGCGGTGTACGAGCAATTGCCGCTGTCGCTTCCTGCGTTGGATAGGTAGGAGATCGCCTGTTGCGCCGCGACCGGGCGCGCGCCACCAAGCGTGGCCAGGGCCAGCGTGGCCCAAGTGAAGTACCCGGGCGATCGGCGATAGGGGGCAGCCATTCGGCGCAAAATACCGGCCTTTTTGGTTACGGGAACATC
>CAIOKP010000311.1 GCA_903858875.1 uncultured Sphingomonadales bacterium | reverse complement strand
GAAGGCAGATGGACGCATCATGGTATATGGCCAACCACGGCTTGTCCGAATGCGGTTTGCTCGGCGCCTGTGAGCGAGTGCACGGGATCCCTGTCGACCAGGATGCGGTCGTGGCCCGCATGAGAGCGGGTTTTATCGAGCGCCTGTCTGAAGTGTACGAAAATCCCCCCATCGCCCGGATCGCCAGATCATTGGCCAACACGGTGCCGATGGCGGTCGCTTCGGGTGGGCCTCGGGCCATCGTCGAAGCGTCGCTTGTCGCGACCGGGCTGAGGCACCTTTTCCCGCATGTGGTCACTTACGACGACGTGGGAAGGGCCAAACCTGATCCAGCCCTTTTTCTGGAAGCGGCGCGACGGCTTGGCGTCCAACCCGAAAATTGCATCGCTTTCGAGGATAGCGCGGTCGGTATTGCCGCCGCCAGAGACGCCAATATGACGGTGATCGACATCACCGACAAGTCATCTCTAAAAGTGGAAGACCTGTTGAGGACGCTGTGCCCATAAAACGGTCGGGGCGGCGCGCGAACCCTCTCGCGCCGCCCCGTTGTCAATCAGCGTGTGCCACCAATCCAAGGAGCGCGCCCATCGATCGGCACCCCCGCCGCAGCGGTAAAGCTGCTGGCGTCATCGATCGAACCCTTGCCGTCGAACCGCGCCACTTGCGGATAGGCAAAGACCGGGCGGCTGCGCGGCGCTAGATCCGCCTGCGGTGGCATCAGGCCGGGCGGCGGCCCCCCGTGATCGCCATCATGATCGCCATCAGGCCCGCGGCCGGCACCCAAAGGCGGCAAAGGCGCGGCCCGCGGTGGCAGCATGCCCTTGGGCGGCGCGCCCGCCGGCAAGCCTTCATGCGTCTGGGCAGCGCGCTGCGCCACCATCACCTGCGGCGCCTCCCCGCCTTCGACCCAAGCCATCAGCCCCGCCAGCAGCGGAAATTCGCTGGGGCCATCGCCGCCCGAACAATGGCCCATACCGGGGAACAGGAACATGCGGATGAAGCCATCGCGCTGAGCAGCGCCCATCTTCGCGCCGACGCGTTCGTAATAGTCGATGGTGTTGAGCGGGCTGATATGTGGATCGGACCAGCCGTGCCACAAGATCAGCTTGCCGCCATGCCCGGCAAAGCCCGACAGGTCGGCATTGTCGGCGCTATACAGCACGCGGGCGGGTTCTTCGCGCTGATACATCGCCTCGGTGAAGGGAAATGTCGCCGAGCTATAGGGCGTGGCGGGGTTGGGCGTGAACAGCAGATGGTTGACCGTGCCCATCGCCATGAACTCGCTACCGATCGGCCCATTGCGGTCAAGCGGCACGAAGACGGCGCGCCATTCCAGCTCGCTGCCCGGTTGCAGCGGGCCGACTTCAAGCGCCTTGCCATCGGCCGTGCGTGCGCCCTGATAGATGAGGCGCGCGGCGGCCACTTGCGCAGACGTCAGGCATTGGCCGGGCTGATAGGCGCCCGGACACTGGATCGTGGCCGGATTGAAATGGCAGGCCCGCGGGTCGGTGATCTGGCCATCGACCAGCCCGTCAAGCCCGTCACAAGCCTTGAGCACCGCCCCATGCAGCGCCTCGGCATCGGGCCAGGTCAGCAAGGCCTTGCCGTCCGCGCCGGTATTGACCTTGGCCAACCAGCCATGGTGAAAACTGTTCTGCACGGTAAAATTGAGCGCCGGGGCGCCAGCGGCAATCCCGTCGAAGTCTTGCGGATAGCGCTGCGCTTCCATCAACGCCTCGCGCCCGCCATCCGAACAGCCCGAAAAATAGGCAAAGCGCTGGGGCTGACCATAAAAGGCGCGGATCAGCGCCTTGGCCGCAAGCGTTGTGACATGCACGCCGCGATGCGCGAAATCCTCGCGTTTTTGCGTGTCCGCGCCCCAGGCGCCATCCATGCCTTGGTGGCCCATATCGGTGCTGGCCAGCACGATCGACCCATCGGTGACCGGCGCGCAGCCCTCGCCCTTGCCCGCGTCAATGCGCAACATCCCGCACAGCCCGCCGCAGCCGGTTTGCAAAAAGCGTTGTGTCCAGCCCGTGAGCGGCAGGCGCACCTCGAAATTTATGGCGGGCGCGATGGTGCCGGTGACCTGACAATAGGCATGGCCGCCAGACACTTCACTGGCGCTCAGCGTCGTTGCGGCGCCTGTCGCGCCCGACAGGTCAAGGCGCGCCAGCGAGGCGCAAGTGGTGACCGGCGCCACCGGGGGGAGATTAGTCAGCCCGCCTGCCTGCGCCACTGGCGCAAGCCCTCCCAGCAACAGCAGACTGGCCAAAGCCATCAGCATTCTTCGCAACATGCTCGTGATCCTTTCTTTCCGCCCCCGGTCCAAACCCTGATTTCAAATTTTGTCGCGCCCGATACCCATGGCGCACAGGCCCGTAATCGCCATGGGTACACAGAATATGCCAAACACCCCGACCAGCGGCAGCCCGGCGCCCATCGCCCAGCCGCCCACCATCGGCCCCATCAACGCGCCCAGCCGGCCAACGCCCATGGCCCAGCCAATGCCGGTCGCGCGAACGTGCGCCGGGTAGATGCTGGCCGCCAGCGGGTAATTGCAATTGACGCCGCCCTGAAGCGTCACGCCGATCAGGAAGCAGACCACCAACAAAGGCGTGAGCGACAGTTTGACCCCGCCAAATACCAAAAACAGCCCACACGCCGACAGCAGCATAACCAGCATCAGCTTGCGCAGATCGATCCGCGTGGCCAGCAAGCTGAGGCCGATGGTGCCGACACAGGCGCCCACGGAATAGATCGCGCTGGCGATGATCGCCTGTTTGGGCGGCAGGCCCGCCTGAATGGCCAGCTTGGTGATCCAACTGGCGATGAAATACAGCGCCATGAAGCCGCCGATGGTGCAAACCCACAGCAGGAGGCTATCGCGCTTGCGACCGCCGCCGATGGCCTGCGCGATGGTCTGATGGACAGCGCCGGCCCGATCCGGCGCTTCGGGCAGCGCGAACCAGCACACCGGCAACAGCAGCAGCGTGAGGACACCCGCGCCCAGGAACATCGCCTGCGGCCCATGCAGCGGCAATTGCGCCGCGACCACAAAACCCGCCAGCGTCGCCCCGACAGGATAGCCCGCCTGCGGCACGCCGGTGGCGATGTGCCGATAGCGATCGGGCGCAAAGCCGGCTGAAAGCGCCGTGATGCTGGCCAGCACCGTGCCGATGCCAATGCCGACAAACACGCGGATCAGCGACAGCATCCAGACATCCCCCGCATAGGCGCTCGCCATCATCGCGCCGGCCATCAACGCCAGCGCCATCAGCACCAGCGGCCGGCGCCCCAGCCGATCGGCCAGCGGCGCCACCGCGATCCCGCCCACCGCCATGCCGACCAGCCCCGCGCTGAACACGATGGCAAAACGCTCTGGCCCCACCGCAAATTGTTTTTGCAAGACGGGGGCCACATAGGTCAGCGTGAAGATATTCACGCCATCGACCATGTTCAGCACAAAGCACAGCAACATCACCGCGATGCCCTGTGTCGGCCATGCGGTCGGTGGTGCCAATGGAGAAGGCGCGATTGTGGCCGAATGGTTCATGCATCAATCCAAAAGTTGTGGGGCGGCATCACGAAAAATGGGGCCGCCGATCAGCGGCGACCCCATGGATTTCAGGCTTGCGGCGATGTGCCGGGCATCAGAATTTGACGCCAAGCCGCACGCCGTAAAGGCGCGGCAGCGAGACGCCGAAGTTGACCGAGCCAACCGGGAACCCACTGCCATTGGCCTCGGGCGTCGCGGTGCTGCCGGTAAAGCCACCGTAGCCACCGTTATAGCCATTGGGACCAAAGGTTTTTTGCAGCTTGTTCTCGATGTTTTGCACGAACAACTGCACCGTCAGGCGATCACCGTCGGTCGCATAAGTCACGCTGGCGTCGGAACGGGTGAAGGGGCTCTGGCGGTATTGCACGGCGTTGGCATAGTCGCTGAGTAGATAGGCCGCGCTATACTTGCTGGCCGCACGCAAACGCACCTGCGCGCCATTGGCCAGATCGATGTTGTGCGTGATCGCGCCGTTGATCGTCACGCTGGGCAGGTTAGGCAACGAATAGCCCGACCAATTGGCGAAGGTGCCCGTCAGATAGCCAAGGAACCCGGTCGACAGGCTCTTGATCTTGGAATGCTCATAGGCAACGCCGAGGTTCAGCGTTGTATGCTTGTCGATCTGATAGCGGGCCTCGTTTTCCCAGCCATAGATCTCCACCGGGGCCAATTGCGTATACAGCACGCCGGTCACCCCGGCCGAACCGACGAACAGCGCGAGGCCGTTGATCTGATCGGCCGAGTAATCATAGTAGAACGCCGAGGAGGTCAGCGTCAGCCCATGCAGCGGCCGGCCCTTGTAGCCGATTTCATAGGCGGTCAGCGATTCTGGCCCATAAGGCACACCCACAGCGCCGGTCTTGGGGTCATAATCGTTGAAGCCGCCCGCCTTGAAGCCGGTCGACACCGAGGCGTAGATCAGATTGGCCGGATTGACCTGATAGTTGACGCCGACCTTCCAGGTGACCTTGCTGTCCTTTTCGGTGCCGTTGTTCGGGCCGCCGATGCAATCGTTGGGATAGGTGCAGGCCGTCGAATTGACGGCAAAGGTGCCGACACGGCCATTTTCGTCATGGCTGTAGCGGGCGCCGGCAATGAGGCTGAGCTTTTGCGTCGCGTGCAGCGTGGCCTGACCGAAGAAGCCATAGGACTTGTGCGTGGTGGCATTCACCGGATCGATCGCGGTGACCCATGTGGTGGTATCGGTGTAGGTGCCGACCGGGGCTTTCCAGTTGTGGTCGCTCTCGTGGATCTGTTCGTGGTAATAGTTGGCGCCGGCAACATAGTCGATCAGGCCGGGGTTGACGTTCGACAGGCGGGCTTCAAACTGGGTGGTGTTGAACACGCCGCTATATTGATCGAGCAGGAAGACGCCCGGCGCGGTGGCGCTGCCGGTGTCATAGGGATTGGCATTGCCGGTGATCTGGCTATGGTCGCTGAAATGCTGCTGGCTGGCCAGAACGTCGAGCTGGGTGCCGCCGAATTTGGCATTCACCTGCCCGTTGAAATTGTCGAAATTCTCATCCTGCCAGGCGGGGACCGGGTTGGGCACAACCTGAAACGCCTTGTCGCCGCCCGCATCGAGGTTGCTGAGCAGCGCGCCGCTGGCGCCGACACCGCCAATATGACCAACCGTGGCGCTCAGCGTGGCGGTCAGCGCGTCGCTGGGCTTGAACAACAGCGAGAAACGGCCAGTCCGGTCGTGCTGGTCATCCTTGGCGGGTTGGCCGGCCGCCGACAGCACGTTCGTACCGGTGGCGCCGGTCACCGTGGTATCGGTGGGCTTGAGGAAACCATCGCGGTCGTTGAAGTTGCCCGCCGCGCGGATGGCCAGCGTATCGCTGACCGGAATGTTGAGTGCGGCTTCGGCGCGCTTGGTGTTATAGTTGCCCGCCTCGATGCTAGCATAGCCTTCGAACTTGCCCAGCACCGGCTTCTTGGTGATGACGTTGATCGCACCGCCCGTCGACGAGCGGCCATAGAGCGTGCCCTGTGGCCCTCGCAGCACCTCGATGCGGTCGATGTCGAAGAAGGCGACGCCCTGTTCCTGACCGCGACCGATGAAGGCGCCGTCGATGTTGAAGGCAATGCCAAGCTCGCCCTTCGAGGTTTCATCGCTGCTGGTGACGCCGCGGATCGAGACCGACGTGCCAAATGACCCGTTGCCAATCACCACGCCGGGCACCATGTTCTGCACATCGTTGACGGTCGTCACGCCAACCGTTTTCAGATCGCCGCCGCCGATCACCGCGATGGCGGCGGCCACCTTGAGCGAGCTTTCCGAGCGCTTGAAGGCGGTGACGACGATATCGCCGGTGACCGGGTCGGCCTTGGTGTCGCTGGAAGGGGCGGCTTGCTGTGCATAAGCGCTGCTGGCGGCGAATAGCGACAGCGCCATCACCGATGCCGCCTGCATCGCGGCGCGACGCAATGCCCCTATGCCATGGGCATGGATATGGGTTCCCGCCGATGCGGACCGTTGCGAATTGATCATGTGCCTCTCCCTGAATACCATGTGCCGTTGCTTGTCGGCCATGCGCTCGTCCTAGCTGGCAACAATCACAAAAGCGCCTAGACGTAGGTCGAGGCGGCCCCAGCTTGCTGAAATCCGGGACGAGGATAAGGTGTGAATTCAGGCGACACCCCCAAAGTGGGTGCAGACGGGCGGAGAGCGTAACGATGAGGGTCTTACTGGTCGATGATCACCCGCTGTTTCGTCAGGCGCTGGCGGCAACGGTGCGGCAGATCAACCCCGACATCGCCATCGAACAGGTCGATACACTCAGCGATGCCCGCAAGAAGTTAAGCGGCGATTGCGATGATACGCTGGTGCTGCTCGATCTCAAATTGCCTGACAGCCATGGCATTTCAGGCCTGCTCGGGCTCAAGGCCTATGCGCCGGGTGTCAAGGTTGCCATCGTTTCAGCATCCGATGACCGCGAAACGGTGCAGACCGCGCTTGCCTGCGGGGCGGCGGGCTTTATTTCAAAAGCGGTTGGCGTGGAGGAATTGACGGCGGCCATCGAGACGCTGTTTGCCGGGGAAAGCTGGTTTGTCGAGCATGACCCCGAAACCGTGCGCGATCCGCTGACGCCGGCGCAGGCGCGCATCCTCGAAGGGGTCCATCGCGGGCTGATGAACAAGCAGATCGCCTTCGAAATGGGGTTGAGCGAGGCGACCATCAAATATCACCTGACCGGCATTTTCCGCAAGCTGGGGGTACAAACCAGAGCCCAATTGCTTACACTGGCGCGCGATTGAGGCCCCGCGCCTGCTGCTCCAGCAAGCGTTGAAGTGCCAGCGGCGGCATGGGCTTGCTTAACAGATATATGTCTTCGCGCGGCAGGCTGTCTGCCCAGCCATCCTCGGGCGTGGCGGTAACCAGAATGCGCATGGCGGCACGCGCCGCCAAATCGCGCAGCATGCCAAGGCCATCACCCGCGCCCAGCTTATAGTCGGCAATGACCACGTCCCAATGCCCCTCGCCCGGCACATCGGCAATCCGCGTGACAGCCGTCACCGCCCCGCCCCAGCGCTCGATCAGCGCCGCCGTGCCGAGGAGAACATCCTCGTCATCCTCCACACACAACACCTTGAGCCCTTGCAGATTGGCCGGCGCGCGGGCTGTCGCCATGGGCTTGGGGCTGGGCGCGGCCGCGGGCAAGGTGATCGAAAACACGCTGCCGATGCCCTTCCTCGACGCCACCGCGACATGGTGGCCCAAGGCCTCGGCGATGCGCGCCACGATCGACAGACCCAGCCCTGCCCCATCTGCCATCCCCTGCCCTTCGGCCAGCCGGCTGAACTCGCGAAAGACGGTGGGCAAATGTTCATCGGCAATGCCAACCCCGGTATCACGCACCTCGAAACGCAGCGCCGCACCCGCGCGCCTGACCAACACCACCACCCGCCCTTGCGGCGTATAGCGCAAGGCATTGACCAACAGGTTTTGCAGGATCGAGCGCAGCAGATCGCGGTCGGTACGCACCCAGCGTGTCGTGGGCAAAACCACCAGTTCGAGCCGCCGGGCCTTGGCCATGGGTTCAAATTCCGCCGCCAACGAGGCCAGCATCGCCCCCGCGTCCACCGGCTCCAAGCGTGGGCACAGCGCGCCCAGTTCGAGCTGGGACAGCTTGAGCAGCGCATGGAGCAACCGATGCGCCCCCTCTACCGCCTGATCGGCCTTTTGCAGCAGGTCATGTTGCGCGGGATCATCCGCCGACAGCAGCGCATTGCCGATAAACAGCCTTGCGGCATGCAGCGGCTGGACCAAATCATGGCTGGCCGCCGCGACAAAGCGCCGCTGGGCCCCGGTGGCCTGCTCGGCATCACGGCGCGCCGCGTCGATCGCGGTATTGGCTTCGGTCAGCGCGCGGGTGCGCTCTTCCACCTTCTGCTCCAGCACCTCCTGATTTTGCGTCAAGACCTGCTCGGCCTGCTTGAGGTCGGTGATGTCGGTCAAGGTCATCAGATAATCGCCGCCGGCCAAGGGACGCCCGGCAAGGGTAAAGCTGCGCCCATCAATCAGCGTGAGTTCTTCGCGCATACTGGCCCCCCGCATCTGGGCCTCGCGCCACTGGCGATAGCTTTGCGCATTTTCGCCGATCGTCGCCAGCGCCAGCAAAGATGCCAATGCCTTGCCAACGTGAACGCTGTCCGCCGCCAGCCCCAGAAACTCAAGATAGCGGGTGTTCCACGCGACAATCTGCGCTTCGCCATCGACCACGCAGACGCCTTGCGGCAGGCTCTCCAGCGTGGTTTGCAGCAATTCCCGACTGAAGTGGACGGCGTGGCCCGCCTCATCGAGAATGCGGCCGATCTCTTCGGCATCCCGCTGTCCGGCGGCCATCGCGATGGCCACCACATTGCGCGCGGAAGGCGCCCCGATCACGCCGGCTAACACGCGTTCGGCCGCGCGCACCACCGCGGGCGATACCGGCTGCATCTCGTCCAACGGGCTGATCCGCGCGCTCATAGCAATGTCGCACAGCGTCCGGTTGGCCTCAGCCTCGCCCAAAAATTGCGTCAGCAAATGCCGCAGGTCGGCCATGGTGGCGCCGATTTCCTGCTTGCCGGCATCGTGCAGCGGCACATTGCTGGCCACAAAGCTGTTCGCCTGAATGATGTCGATCAGGCGCGGACGGGCGCGCAGCGAAAAGAGAATGAAACAACCGGTGTTGGCGATCAGGCTGGTGAAGATGGCCGATTGCACGCCCGATCCGCTGTGTATCGGCCATAGGTCATTGCCCAAACCGTCCGCCGGCGCCCCCAGCGGCGCGACAAAGGCCGGCGCCGCAATCGCGATCGCCCAGACCACGATACCGGCCGCCACCCCCGCCAGCGCGCCATGGGCATGGCCCCGCCGCCAATAGATCCCGCCCAGCAGCGGCGGCACCAGTTGCGCAAAGGCCGTAAGCGCTGTCAGCCCGAGATCGGTTGGCCCCTCAACCCCGCGCACCCCCAGATAATAAACCCAAGCCAGCCCGGCGATAACGACCATGGTGACGCGCCGCACCAGCACGATCAATCCGCCGATGGTGCTGCCCGCCCGGCGTTCGCGCATGGCGCGCGACACCAGCGGCAAGACGATCTCGTTCGAGACCATGGCCGAAATCGCGGTCAGCTCAACGACCACCATCGCCCCGCCCGCCGATATGCCCCCCAGCCACGCCACCATGGCAATCGCCGTATCACCGCGCACCATCGGGATTGCCAGCATCTGGAGATAGGGGCTGATGCCCTGCATCCCCAGGCCCGATCGGATGCCCATGGCGATCACCAGCGTGGCCGCCACCCACAGCCCAAAATAGAGCGGCACAACCTTGCTCGCCGCACCGATGTCCTCGGCCGCTTCCAAGGCCACAAAGCCCAGGTGGAACTGACGCGGCAAGGTAAAGGCTGTCGCCGTACACAGCAGCGTCAGCGTAACAAAGGTGCCCAGCGAGGACAGGTCAAAGGGGGCGATGGCGCCAATCATGCTGGCCGCAGGGTGTGGGCTGGAAAAGAACACGTAAAGGCTAAGCCCGGCGACAGCCAGCAAGCCTGACAGCTTCACCCCCGATTCGATAGCGATGATGCTGACAAAGCCGCGGCTGTGCTGGGTGAGGCTGGGGCGCCTAGTGCCAAACACCATGGCCATCGCCACCAACACCGCGATCATCAGCAGCGCTTGCAGCCCGCCGCCCCCCGCCCGGCCAATCGCAAAGGCCCAGACATGCGTCAAAACCGCCAGTTGCAGCGCAATGTAGGGCAGCGCGCCCAGCGTCGCGACACAGGTCACCAAAATCCCCAACGGGCGGCTCTTGCCATAACGCGCCGCCAGAAAATCTGCCAGCGAGCCGACATTTTCCTGCTTGGCCAGCACCGCAATCCGCCGCCACACCGGCGCGAACAGCGTGATCGCCAGCACCGGCCCGATGGCATTGGCCACAAACAGCCAGCTCCCCCGACTGGCATCCCCCACCGCGCCGAAATAGGTCCACGCCGAGCACAATGTGGCCAGCGACAGGCCATAGCGGATCGCCCGCCAGCGCCCGTCGGGCTGCGAAACGCGGTGATCCGCCCGCCAGCCAACGCCAACCAGCAAGCCCAGATAGAGCGCGATGGCGATCAGGATGGCGGTGGCATTGAGCATCGTCAGCACCTCTGGAACATAAACCGCGATGTGGTCTAGACAGTTTTCGCAAGAGCCGACACAGTGGATACCATAAACCAAGAATTACGGGCGAAATTCATGACCACCAGCACCAGCCGCGCCAATGCCATCCAAGCCGGGCTTGGCGCAGGCCTGTTCGGCGGCGTGGCGATCTGGCTCTACGAGGCGGTGGTGTGGGCAGGTATCCAGCACCTGATGCCGATCACGGCTATCCCCGGCAATGCCACTGGCCTTGTCTTTGGCCATGCGATCAAACAGGCTTTGGGAATCTGGGCCGACGGCTTGGGGCTTGTCATCCATTTCGGCTTTGCCATGGTTTGGGGCGTGGCCTTCGCGCTTGTCTGGCCGCACCTGCGGCGGCGCGGATGGGAAGCCACACTCGTCGCATTATGCATGGCGCCGATCTTATGGGTATGCATGCATGTGGCGATCGCTCTGGCGGGCCACGAACACCCCGATTACCTTGACCCGCAAATCATTATCGGCGGCATTTTCTCGCATATCTTCTATACCGTGCCGATGGCGTTGAGGGTCAAATTCAGACTGGCCTGATAACCGGGCCGACGCGATTGTCTGGCGAAAGACCGCGCCGGCCTTTGTTTCACCGGTCTACATCACCTGCGACCGAGTAGGTGATCTTTTGTTTGCGGGTGGAGAGGAACTGTTCAAGCGTTTCTCCACGGAAAGCGGCATAGACTTCCGGGTTGGACACGCCAATCACCGCCGCCATTTTTTCAAGGACGAAGAAACTGACGCCCCGCCGGATCATATCGATCCATTTACGCCCCTTTATGAGCGCTATCTCATCGCCGGTAAGTTCGTAATCCGCCGCAAGCGCGTCAAAATCGCTGACAAAGCGGGTACGGTGGGCCGGTTCGATCAACCGGACAAGAAATCATTGATCCGATAATTGGCGAGGCTTCGTGCCAGCGTGAAAGGATAGGTGCCCGGTACCGCCTTGGCACCAGCCATCTCATAGTCGATATGCACGCGATAGGCCTCAACGTCGCCAGCCACGGGCGCGCCGCCGGTGTCTTCGAATACCAACGTGGCGATGTTGGTGACCGAGGGCGCATAGGTCGCTTTGTGGGCAAGGTTGACCTTGTCCGACAGCGCCCCGCGCATGATCAGCCACATGATGACCTCGGCGCCCTCCATGCCGCCCAATAGCGCATATTCGGCAAGGCGCTTTTCAACCAATTGTTCGGGAGCCTTTTCCAGCAGGTCGAGAAATTCATTGTCCCACGCTTCATTTAGGAAATCCGCCCTTCTAGGCGCGGGCTAGGCGGCGATGCATCATGGTGCACCACCCAGCCATGCCTCGATGTCTTGCGAGCGCCAGCGGATCTGGCTGCCGCCAATGCTGACGGGCGCAGGGCAACGGTTTTGGCGGATCAGGCGATAGAGCGAGGACCGGCTCTTGTACCCGCTGAGCCGTAGCACCTCATTGGCGGTGAGCAGCATAAGGGCAGGAGAAGCGTTCGTCATGGCAGTGCATCCCTTGTGATGGCGATGCAGGGAGGGTCATCACAGGCCAAGCTGAATGTCTAACGCTTCCAGATTTCTTCCAGATGGAAGCTGGCTTGGAAGAAAGAACTGGCATTTTAAACAGATGGATGGAGGCAATTTTAGAGCTGGTTTTTCCGGAGGTGTTCCAGATCTGGCAGACGACCTATCGATCATAATAACGAAAAATATGATCGATATGACGCCACCCTATCGATCAGGCCGCCTTCTGAACGGGGATCGCCATAGAGCTTGAACCCAGAAGCCAATAGGATTAAGTCCTATTCAAACTTCAAGGGCAGCCTTATGCGCACGACTCAACAACTCAGCGTCACGCTACCGATCGAAATGGCGGCTCAGGTCCGCGCTAGGGTTGCTGCGGGTGAATATGCCAGTGAAAGCGAAGTGATCCGCGACGGGCTGCGTGCGCTGCAAGCCCGCGAAAAGGCTGTTGATGCATGGCTGCGCAACGAAATCGCGCCTATCTACGATGCGCTTCAATCTGAGCCTGCTCGCACAAGGTCGATCAGCGAGTTAAAGGCCACACTGGCCGCCGAGCATGAAAACGCAACGAAAACACGCTGATCGATGTCGTACCGTGTCGTGTTTGCACCAGAGGCGGAAGCTCAACTGGTTGCCCTGTATCGCTATATTCGTCAGGAAGCGTCAGCAGACATCGCCGAGCGCTTCACCACAGCCATCATCAATCACTGCGAGGCCCTTGAAACCTTCCCCCATCGCGGCACACCGCGCGATGACATCCGCCCGGGCCTGCGCACAGTTTCCTTCCGTCGCCGCGTAACCATCGCCTACGCAGTCGTTACCGATCAGGTTTCAATCTTGGGCATCTATTATGCCGGGCAGGAAATAGCCGTAGATTGGGCCGACGAAGATCAGCAACGCTGATCCTGTCGCTGCCCGAAGCTGCATGATCGGCGGGAGCGCAGAGGCGTCACGTTCTTCCCTCGTTCATTGCATTGGCTGCCTCAACAGCAAATCGATATTCCACCGAGCGCCCGGCGATCATCTTCTGAATCCAGTCTGCAGGTTCCTTTGACACCCTTCCCTCGGTCAGTTCCGTCGAACGGAAGCCTTTGCCGGGACTGACGACCCGATCATGGCAGCGGCGCGCAATTTCGGCGTTGTTGAGTTTACGGGCCTGCCATTCCGGCGTGTGGACTTCATCCCACACCGCCGCCAACACGGCCTTCAGCAATTCGTGGCGATAGGACCCAGCCACATAGCCCTTGCGCCTCACCGCGTCGGCGATCCAAGCCTCCTTCAACTCATAGGGCACCTGCTGAAAAGGATGGCTCGCCTCCGGCAGCGGCAGACTATCAGGGGTGGCAGTAATCCCATCCTCAACCAAACTGATCTCGTGAAAGGCGATTTCCTCGCCGTGATAGCCATACTCGCGCCATGCGGCGCGGCGGCGCTCACGGTCATCGCTCGACAAAAGCAAAGGCCAGAGCCGGTCCGCGAAGAGTCGGGGATCGATTTCCACGTTGCCTACCGTGGCTATCCGTTGCCGTACCGCAAGACCCGCAAACACACCTTCATCATCCAGCCCCACGATCGCCAGCCGCGCCACCATCCAGCGGTCGAGCCACTTTGGCGCAAACCAAGCCAGCCCATGCGGGGCGCGCCCAAAGCGGACATAGCCCTCGATGCACGCCCAGCACAGAATCGAGATGAACAAAAGCGCCAGCAGCGGCACCATCACCGGAACCCATATCAGCAGAGGCCGCCCTAGCATCGCCATCAGTGCGAGCAGCAAACTTGCGGCGCACAGAACCACCGCTAATGCAGCAAGAGACTTTCCTTTGTCCAACCTCACCCACGCCGCCCGCGCCTCCGCCAACTTGGCTTCCAGCACGCCCGCGCCTTTGGCATAATCTCCATCGCCCAATCGCTCGGCGACATAGACTCGCGCTGGTCCGAGTTCACGCATCGCCAGCCTTCCCTTCGTCAGCCTCGGCGCATTCAGGCTCGCCTTCCACGACCGGAGGCTTGGCAACGGCCGCTGATTTGCCCAAGCAGTAATCCGCCCAGTCATCCATCATGACGCGCCGCTTGTCCAAAAGCTTGCCGCGTCGATAGGCTGCCTCCACCTTGTTGGCGATGGTGTGGGCCAATGCCATTTCGGCAATCGCGCCATCAAAATCGGTTTCTTCACTGACCCAATCGCGAAAGCTGCTGCGAAAGCCATGCGGCACGGCGGGAACGTCCATGTCACGGCAAATCTTGGTCAGCGTCATGTCGCTCAGCGGTTTGCCGTGGCGCATGCCGGGGAACACCAGATCATTACGCACTTCGCGATAGGCCTCGGCGCGCTTGAGAACGGCCAGTGCTGCATCTGTCAGCGGGACAACATGTTCGACGCCAGCCTTCATCCGCGTTGCAGGGATCGTCCAGACCTTCGCTGCCAGATCGATCTCGCTCCATAGCGCGCCGCGAATTTCGCCCGAGCGCAAAGCTGTCAGCACCAATAACTCGAAAGCAAGCCGGCCAACGCTCTCGCGCTCACGCAGTCGCGCCACAAACGCAGGCACTTGCGCATAGGCCATTGCCGCTTGATGCTCGACCTTGCGCTTGATTTTAGGCAACGACTTGTTGAGCGCGGCCATCGCCAGCGGTGTCGAGCGATAGCCCTCTGCCACCGCCCAATCGATCACCATCGAAATGCGTTGGCGCACCCGCCGCGCCGTCTCTTGCTTGGTAAGCCAGATCGGGAGCAGAGCGTCACGCACATGCTGGCCATCGATCAGCGAAACCGACATGTCGCCAATATGGGGGAAGGCATAGGTGGTGAGTGTGGCCAGCCATTGGCCAGCGTGCTTCTTGTTTTTCCACGCCGCGCGATTCTCGGTGAACACCGTGGCAGCGGCAACGCGGAAGGTGGGGATGCCCGCCTCCTTCTTGCGCTCAAGAATCGGATCAAGGCCAGCCTCGATCTGCGTGCGCACCTTTCCCACCCGATCGCGGGCTTGCGCCAGCGAAACCTTCTTGATGCTGCCCAGACCAATATCGCGCCGCTTGCCATCCTTCTGGACCCGGCACACCCAGGACTTGGAACCGCCCGGCGCTACCACCAGATACAGCCCATCCCCATCGGCATACCGCCCCGGAGCCTTGTCAGCCTTGACGAATGTGGCACTCAGCCTGCCCATTTTTATCCCACATTTTTTACCACACGAGACGCGGGTTACCATGATTTATCGTGGGTCGGGATGCAACAAGAAAACGCCAAAATCCTAGGAAACCTAAGGACTTTGGGTCATGTTGAGATTGCCTGAAACAGGTAAGTGGCGGAGAGGCAGGGATTCGAACCCTGGATGCCCTCACGAGCATGCCGCATTTCGAGTGCGGTGCATTCGACCACTCTGCCACCTCTCCGTGAGGTATTCGACTGTTCAAAAATTGAACAACCCGGTCGGGGAAGCGGGCCGTTAGCCCATGATATCCCGCTTGCCAAGCCCTAAAGCGCTTTGATCGAGGATTTGTTTGGACGCTTGCTTGTTTCACAGGCCCGCGCGCCCTATATCCGTGATCTATGGACAGGACGAGTTTCTTCTCTCCCCAGGCCGGGCGTCGTATTGATGTTCCCCGCGCCGCCCGCGCCCGCTTTGCCATTGGCGATGTCGTATGCCACCGCGAATTCGATTTCCGCGGCGTAGTGTTCGATATCGATCCGGTATTCGCCCATAGCGACGCGTGGTACGAATCGATCCCCGAAGACATGCGCCCTGATCGCGACCAGCCCTATTATCACCTCCTCGCCGAGAGCGAGGAGAACAGCTATATCGCCTATGTCAGCCAGCAGAACCTAATGCCCGACACAGAAGGCGACCCGGTCCATCATCCGGCGCTGGACCAATTGTTTGAGCGATTCGAGGGGAACCGGTACCAATTACGCGCCAGCCTCAGCCACTAAACGCGATGGCAGCGCAGGGGTACCCCTGCCCTCAGCTCTTCAGCTTCCAGCCAGAGCGCAGCACACGATAGACGAGCAATGCCAATGCGGCATTCAGCAGCCCCAACCCCAACGCACCATGCAGCACCGCCTGATTGGTCGCACCAATGTCGCTTTGCCCCAGAAAACCAAAGCGGAAGCCCGAGATCACATAGAAGAACGGGTTGAACCGGCTGACAATCTGAAATGCGGGCGCCAGGTTGTCGATCACGTAAAACGTCCCCGACAATAGCGCGAGCGGCTGGACCACGAAATTGGTGACAGCGGCATTATGATCGAATTTTTCGGCCCAGATCGACGACAGCAGGCCAATCAGCGACAGCAGCGCCGTGCCCATCAGCCCAAACCACACTACCGCCCAAGGATGCGCGACCGACAAATTAACGCCCGGCCACATCAACATCGCCCCGGCCAGCGCAAGGCCAACCAGAATGCCGCGAGTCATCGCGCCACCGATCAACCCGGCCATCATCTCGCCGGTCGACAGCGGCGGCATCAGATAGTCGATAATCGTGCCCTGAATCTTGCCCGCAAGGAAACTGAACGAGGCGTTTTGGAACGAATTGTTCATCATCCCCATCACGATCAGCCCCGGCGCCACGAAGGTTGCGAAGTTCACACCCAGCACCATTCGGTTGCCACGCCCCATCGCGACGGTAAAAATCACCAGAAATAGCAAGGTTGTGATCGCCGGAGCCCAGATTGTCTGGGTCTGCACCTTGATGAAACGCCGGACTTCCTTAATATAGAGGGTCCATAACCCCAGCCGGTTGATCCCATGAATAATCGGCACCCCCTGTTCCGGAAAGGCGCGAGGGGCAACGATGTGCGGCTGGGGTGCAAAGCGGGGTTGATCGACCATGTGTGCCCGACTATCGGGTGTATGGGCGGCTGGCAAGCCTTGGCCATTTGGCCGAGGCAAGTCCCGCGACAGATATAGAAAGCTGCGAAGCGAAAATGAGCTGGACCGACGAACGCATCGATAAACTGACCCGCATGTGGGAAGGCGGCTCTACGGCCAGCCAGATCGCCGAGGAATTGGGCGGGGTCAGCCGCAATGCCGTGATCGGCAAGGCGCACCGACTGGGGCTGAAATCCCGGCCGAGCCCGGTGAAGGCGAATGACCGCAGCACCGAGGAAGCGCCCGCGCCGAAGCCGGCCCGCGCCGCTGCACCCCCACCGCCGCCCGCCGCGCCGGCCACCGTCGCCGCGCCTTTGGAACCGGCCCAACGATCGGTCGCCGCGGCCCAGCGCATTCCGCTGCCGCCGCCGCCTGCGCCGACGTCTGCACCGTTGGTCACCATCGATGCCAACCCGCCGATGGCGCCGGCACCGGTGCAGCGCGTGGTCTCGGTCGGCCCCGGCGGCTTTCTGCGTCAGGGCCCCGGCGATCAGCAGGCACCGATCCCGCCCGCCCCGCCACGCCGCCTGGTACCGGCAAAGCCCAGCGCCGAAATCGCCGCCAAGACCAGCGTTCTCGACCTCAATGATCGCATCTGCCGCTGGCCGATGGGCCATCCGGGCGAGGCTGATTTCCACTTCTGCGGCGTCAAGGTGAACCCAGGCTTTCCCTATTGCGTCGAACATTGCGGCCGCGCCTATCAGGCACAATTGCCGCGTGGCCATCGCCGCCCGCCGCCGCCGCTGCCTTTCGGCAATCCGCGCGTGCGCTGATTCTCCTTTGCGCATCGGCGCGCGGTGCAACCATTCGCTTGCACCGCGCGCCGGCCTGCGCCAAGGGATCCCGACTTTACGACGGGGCGGCAACGATACTTCATGATCTGGGCGAACGGCAGCCTGTTCCACCACCTGCGTCGGGCGGTGATTTTTGGGTTCCTGCTGGCGCTGGCCGCGGGCATCTTTCTGCCGGTCTACACCGACGAGGTGGGCTGGCGGTTTCAAGAACGCGCGTGGATCGACGGCGTCGACAAGCTGTACAGCGACCAATGCGGCCCGAACACGCTGGCTATCCCGCCGCTGTTCATGTGGCCAGCGCGCTGGTTTTCGGCTTTTTTCAACACGCATTTTCCCGATCCGCTCTTCGTGCGGGTATCGGGCGTCCTGTATGCCATGGCGTTTGTCTGGCTGGTCCTGCGGCTGATTCGCCAGATTGGCCGGTCGGACGAGGACCGCGATGTGCTGGCCATCATCGCTGCTGCGCTGATGGGATTGGGCGTCACACCGCTATTGCTGGTGTGGAGCCGACCGGAACAGCCGATCCTGTTGGCGATCACAACCGCGATTTTGATCGCAAGTGGTGGCTGGCGCTCGCCAGGTAATCTGTTCGCGCCGTTCAACGGCATCGCCTATGCGCAGGCGCCGGCCAGTCCGGGCACCGCATGGCGACGGTCCTTGTTGATCCTGACGCTGGCTTTGGTGGCGCTGTCTTACCATTTCAAGGCTGTGCTCGTGGCGCCAGCCTTCATCGCGTGCATCTGTTTTGCCAGCCGTGGTCGGCGGTCCTTGGCGGCGCGCGGCATTGCCATCGCCCTGCTGCTGCTGGCGACGGGCAGCGCGGCGAAATACTGGGTTACGCGGCTGGAATGCCCCAATGACCCCATCGTCGCCAAACAGCACGCGCGGCAAAACCTCGGTGGTCAGATGATCACCGGATCGGTCGGCACTGGCGAGGCGGTGTTGCGCATTCTTGGCAATTACCATCTGGAAAGCTACGTCAATCGCGCCGCGCCATCGGTTGATCCGATGTCATCGTGGTTGCCGATTGGCATGGTCAGCAATGACGAGACGCGCGGTTGGCGCGGCGGCATGACGATCATCTGGGCGCTGGCGCTCATCGCTGGCATCGCCAGTTTTGTCAGCGGTGTGCGAATCGCGATCCGCGACCGGGTCATCCCGCCCGAGCCGATCATCGCGCTGATGCTATTTGGCGGCGTTTCGATCTGGTGCGTCAGCCAGATCACCCGGAACGCCTATGAGGCCAGCTTTGTCCTGCCGCTGTTGATGCTGGCCATTGTGCTGTCGCTGTCCAGTCCGCATGGCTCTGGCGCGCTTCGTCAGTGGCTGTCGACGCTGGCCTTGGCCATCGGGCCGTTGATGTTGTTGTCGATTGTGCTGGTGTCGGGCCTGTATGGCCCAACCCTGCTCGAAGATGCGACCGAGCGGGATTTCTTGCCGATGCACCCGTGGTCAGTGCCGGTTTTCGGCTATCACCAATCCTATCGCGACATTGCCGGGGTGGCCCGTGACTGCCACCTGCCGCCCACCAATCAGGCGAGCAACCTGCTGCTCGATGACATCACCTATTTCGCCTTTATGCGCAGCCAGCGGCCGCAGCATGAACTGGCCATTTTATCACCCCAGTGGCGCGGTTCGATTACCGATCCCATCGCCTATCTGCGCGATCGGCAATCCTCGGGGATCATCCTGCGTTGCCGCTGGCTGCCAAAGGATTTGCAGGCCCGCGCGCATCAGCGCGGTGCCTATTGCTGCCTCGCCCCTGCTGACTGGCCCACACCATCGGCCCCGGCCAACAGCGCCAAATAAGGCAGTCTGGGTAGTCCCCACAGTTTATGCTTAAGCAGGGCTCCACCAAACTGCCTTAAGTGGCACGTATGACAGCGTCTGATCCTTCTTGGCAACGCCAGAGCGGCAAAGGCCTATTGGGGTGGCTGCGCGGATCCCAGCGCGCGGCAGATGGAGCGCCAACCGCCGCTCTGCCGCACGCCCCAGACGATCCTTCGCGCATCGCCCGGACGCAATTGCTCGGCGATGTTACCGATTTTCTGCTGGCCCACGATCTCGACATCAATGTCTTTACGCTGGCGATCGCGCATGACTACCTGACCGGAACCGACGGGCGGATGATGCGGTTGATCGACCATCGCATCCAAGCGCGCGACCCGTTGACCGCCGAATGGCTGGAAAAGATCAGCGCGGAGGCGGGCAGTGATGAGCGCGAAGTCCTGAACCGCATCATGAGCCGGTTGGAATCGAATATCGATGCGTTCGACCGGACGAGCAGCGCTGCCAAAACCGCCGCCAGTGATTATAGCGAGGCGCTGACCGCGCATGTTGGCGATCTTGGCCGCGCCGTGGCGCCAGCCCTGAACCATGCCGATCACGCTGGTCACGAGCGGCCCGGCACCAACACGCAGATGATGCAAGAATTGGTCACACTGGCGCGGGCGATGGTCGAGCGCACGACAATGCTCGAACAGGATATGGCGCGATCCATGCTGGAAACCCGCGCGTTGCGCCGCAGCCTCGAACAGGCCCGCCGCAGCGCCGAGGAAGACCACCTGACCGGGCTGCCCAACCGCCGGGCCTTTGAACATCGTCTCACCGCCGAATTCACCGCCGCGCGCGAAGCTGGGGAACAATTGGCAGTCGCCTTTTGCGACATCGACAATTTCAAACGGATCAACGACGAACATGGCCATGAAGCCGGCGACCGCGTGTTAAAAAGCGTCGCCAGCAGCCTTGCGCATATTTCGGATGACCGATGTCACGTTGCCCGCCATGGCGGCGAGGAATTTGTCGTCCTGTTGCGCGGCCGCTCGCTGCACCAAGCGTGGGAGTTGCTCGACGATTCGCGCGCAGCCATGGCTGAACGGCGGATGGTTAATCGCGCCACAGACACGCCCTATGGCAAAGTCACGTTTTCCGGTGGCATTGCAGACGTCTTTGCCTTTCCCGATCCGCGATCCGCGTTGCGGGCGGCCGATCGGGCCTTGTATCGCGCCAAGTCAGAAGGGCGCAACCGGATCATCGTCGCCAACCCGGTCAGCGACCTCACCGCACGCCCGTTAAGCCGAAAATCCTAACGCCAACGCAGGGGATGCCGATCAAGGCGCAGGATAATCGCAACCCCGCGCCTTGATCGGCATCAGCGCTTAGGCGTTCTGCGAATCATCGCTCTGCGTATAATCGGCCTGCTGTGCATCGTCTGCCGGAGCATCCGGCTGCTCAGCCGACGGAGCCTGCTCTTCACCAGCTGCGAAATGCGCTTTCACCATGCTCACGCCTTCAAAACCTGCAAGCGCGGCCGCACCTTTTTCGAGCATCCCTGCATTGGGATCCAGCGCATCGAGACCCTTTTCAGCGGCGAGAGCGCCAGCGGCTTCTTCGAGGAAATCCTTGATACCCATGGTCGTCTCCATCAAATCCGGCCCCGCAAAGACCGCGGATCGGCAGGCGACATTATATATAAATTAACTGTCTAGGCCATTAATATATTAATTTTACGGCCGCATTCGGGCGCAAAAAGGCCCCAATCTGGCGATCGAACCCACACATGGCGTTAAGAAAAAAGCCCGCCACCAATGAAGGTGACGGGCCTTTTCATGCGCCAGTATGAAGCGGACGATTAGTCGTCCGACTTCAAGAATGCGGGCATATGGTCGGCGTTACCGCCCGCTTCGCTGTCGCGACGCGGTGCGCGATCACGGCCACCTTCACGGGGGCCACGGTCGTTGCGCGGGCCACGACGGTCACCACGGTCGCCGCGATCCGGACGGTCGCCCTTGGGTTCGCGTGCAGGACGGGTGTCCTCCAGCTCAGCGCCGGTTTCCTGATCGACGACGCGCATCGACAGGCGAACCTTGCCACGCGGATCGATCTCGAGAACCTTGACCTTCACGGCCTGGCCTTCCTTGACCACATCAGTCGGCTTTTCAACGCGTTCGTTACGCATTTCGGACACGTGGACGAGACCGTCCTTGCCACCCATGAAGTTCACGAAAGCGCCGAAATCGACGATGTTGACGACCTTGCCGTCATAGATCTTGCCGACTTCCGCTTCCTCGACAATGCCGAGGATCCAGGCCTTGGCGGCCTCGATCTGCGACGTGTCAGAAGAGCTGATCTTGATCAGACCTTCGTCGTCGATGTCGACCTTGGCGCCGGTGGTGGCGACGATCTCGCGGATCACCTTGCCGCCCGTGCAGATGATGTCGCGGATCTTTGACTTGTCGATCTGGATCGACTCGATGCGCGGCGCATGCGCCGACAATTCGGTGCGAGCCTCGCCCAGCGCCTTGGTCATTTCACCAAGGATATGCGCGCGGCCTTCTGCGGCCTGATGCAGTGCCTTGGCCATGATCTCGCGCGTGATGCCCGCGATCTTGATGTCCATCTGCATCGTGGTGATGCCAGCGCTGGTGCCGGCCACCTTGAAGTCCATGTCGCCCAGATGATCTTCGTCGCCGAGGATGTCCGAGAGAATGGCGAACTTATCGCCTTCGAGGATGAGGCCCATGGCGATGCCCGACACCGGACGCTCGATCGGAACGCCGGCGTCCATCATCGACAAACAGCCACCGCAAACGGTCGCCATCGACGACGAGCCATTCGACTCGGTGATGTCCGACAACACGCGGATGGTGTAAGGGAACTCGTCCTTGGTCGGCAGCACAGGGTGCAGCGCGCGCCATGCCAGCTTGCCATGGCCCACTTCGCGACGGCCCGGAGCGCCGAAACGACCCACTTCACCAACCGAATACGGCGGGAAGTTATAGTGCAGCATGAAGCGCTGGTACGACAGGCCGTCGAGGCCGTCGATCATCTGCTCTGCGTCCTTGGTGCCCAGCGTGGTGGTGCAGATGGCCTGCGTTTCACCGCGGGTGAACAGCGACGAACCATGCGTACGCGGCAGGAAGCCAACGATCGATTCGATCGGGCGAACCTGCGTCGTGGTACGACCGTCGATACGCGTGCCGTCCTTGAGGATGGCAGTGCGCACGATGTCCGCTTCGACCTTCTTCATGGTCTTCATCGCGACCATCTGGGTCTGGGCGCCCTCGCTGGCGAAGGCTTCCTTGGCCTTGGCGCGCGCGGCGTTCAGCGCGTTCGAGCGGGCCGACTTGTCGGTCAGCTTGTAGGCCGCTGCAACGTCCTTGCCGACGATGGTCTTGAGCTTCTTCTTGATGTCGGCGGTGTTGTCCGACAGGTCGACTTCCCAAGGCTCCTTGGCAGCCTTTTCGGCCAGACGGATGACCAGATCGGTCACCTTGCGGATTTCGTCATGCGCGAACATGACGGCACCCAGCATTTCGTCCTCGGTCAGCTCCTTGGCTTCCGATTCCACCATCATCACGGCGCTATCGGTCGCGGCGACGACGAGGTCGAGGCGGCCAGCAGCAGCCTGTGCCAGCGACGGGTTCAGCTGATATTCGCCATCATTGAAACCAACGCGCGCAGCGCCGATCGGCCCCATGAAAGGCACGCCCGAGATGGTCAGCGCGGCCGAGGCAGCGATCATCGCCACAACATCGGGCTCGCTTTCACCGTCATAGCTCAGAACCTGGCAAATGACGTTGATTTCGTTGTAGAAACCCTCGGG
>CAIOKP010000310.1 GCA_903858875.1 uncultured Sphingomonadales bacterium | reverse complement strand
GCTCCTGAGTGCACTCTCGAGAGCGTCCTTAAGAGCGGTCGCCTACTTCAGCGCAAGGCGGGACCCGCCGGATGGATACACTTCGACCTGCTCCTGGGTCAGACCTCGGTCCCGACGCAAGCGCGCGAAATTTCGGCCAACCAGTTTGCGCATATCCATGCACACAAGGATCGCGATTTACACACTTTGAGTTTATCAACTTCTCTATTCGTCAAGCCCTAGGGTTGACCTGCCATGGGACACAAACCCGGTTCTTAAAGCTGTGCGCCAAATGGCAGGTTGCGACCAACTCACGACCTTTAGGGGCCGTAGTGTGAACGACAGCCCACGCTGCAAACCCGCCGATCGGCAATGCGCCCTGAAATCAGACTCTGAGGTATCGGCCGCCTGATCCCGCAAGCCGACGTGCAGCGCCCCCCTACAGTCGAACCCTATTGAGCCGCAGCGAGTTTGTCACCACGGTAAGCGACGACAGTGCCATCGCCGCGCCGGCGAAAATCGGCGACATCAGCAACCCGGTTGCAGGATAGAGCACGCCTGCCGCGATCGGCACGCCGATCCCGTTGAACACGAACGAGAAGAACAGGTTCTGGCGGATGTTTCGCATCGTCGCCTTTGCCAGCTTTCTCGCACGGACAACTGCGGCAAGGTCGCCCTTGGTCAGCGTGATCCCTGCGCTCTGGATGGCAACATCGGTCCCCGTCCCCATGGCAAGGCCAACATCCGCCGCGGCTAGCGCGGGTGCATCGTTGATGCCGTCGCCTGCCATCGCGACCTTAGCGCCCTGCGCCTTCAATTCGCCAACGATCCGGGCTTTGTCCTCGGGCTTGAGTTCGGCATGGACCCCGTCGAGACCTCCTACCGCATCGGCCACGATCTGCGCGGTCACCGGATTGTCCCCGGTCAGCATGATCACGCGCAGGCCTTGCTCGCGGAGCGCCGCGATCGCTTCGCGGGCATCGGCGCGGATCGGATCGGCAACCGCAATGAACCCGGCCAGCGCACCGTCGACGGCAATCAGCATGATCCCGGCCCCGTCATGACGCCTGGCCTCCGATGCCTCGAACACGGGCCGAGGATCAGCGCCGACCCGTTCCATCTGCGTAGCATTGCCGATGACGACGGCATGACCATCAACCGTGGCGCTGATGCCCGCGCCGACTTGCACAGCAAAATCTGCAGGCTCTCCAAGAACCAACCCGCGTTCCTGGGCAGCCGTCACAATGGCGTGGGCGAGCGGATGTTCGGATCGGGCCTCGACCGAAGCGGCCAGTCTCAGCAGGTCGTCCTCCCCAAGCTTTCCCACCGGCTGGATCGCGGTCAGCTTGGGCTTGCCTTCGGTCAGGGTGCCGGTCTTGTCGATCAGCAGGGTATCGACCTGCTCGAACCCTTGCAGCGCTTCGGCGTTCTTGATGAGCACGCCCGCCCGCGCGCCGCGGCCGGTGCCGACCATGATCGACATCGGCGTCGCCAGCCCCAGCGCGCAGGGGCAGGCGATGATGAGCACGGCAATCGCATTGAGCAGCGCGTGACCGATGCGGGGTTCAGGGCCGACAAGGCTCCAGACGACAAAGGTCGCGGCGGCGATCAGGATAACAAGCGGCACGAACCAGCCAGAGATACGGTCTGCAACCGCTTGAATCGGCGCGCGGCTGCGCTGGGCCTCGGCCACCATCTTTATGATGCGCGCAAGCATGGTGTCGCTGCCGACCGCCTGTGCTTCCATGACAAGGCTGCCGGTACCGTTCACGGTGCCGCCGGTCAGCGTGCTCGCTTTCTCCTTGGCAACCGGCACGGGTTCGCCGGTGAGCATCGCTTCATCGACCGAGGATTTGCCGTCGGTAACGATGCCATCGACCGGCACCGCTTCGCCGGGGCGGACGCGGAGGTGGTCGCCTGCCACGATCTCGGCAAGCGGAACCTCGGTTTCGCTGCCAT
>CAIOKP010000309.1 GCA_903858875.1 uncultured Sphingomonadales bacterium | reverse complement strand
TGGCCAACAGCCATGCCAGCGCGATTTGCGCCGGGGTCACCCCCTTGTCGCCGGCAATCGTGGTCACCGCAGTGACCAGCGCCTGGTTATGCGCCATCGCATCGGCCTGGAAACGCGGGATGGTCGCGCGGAAATCGCCCGGCGACACATCGGCCGCGGTCCGGATCGCGCCGGTCAAGAACCCCTTGCCCAGCGGCGAATAGGGCACCAACCCGATGCCAAGCTCGGTACAGGCGGCCAGGATGCCGTTGGTTTCGACCTGCCGCGTCCACAACGAATATTCGTTCTGCACCGCGCTGACCGGCTGTACCGCATGGGCGCGGCGCAACGTGGCGGCGGCCGGTTCGCTCATGCCGAAATGCTTGACCTTGCCCTCGGCGATCAGGTCGCGGACCGTGCCGGCAACGTCTTCGATCGGCACCTTGGGATCGACGCGGTGCTGATAGAACAGGTCGATCGCCTCGACGCCCAACCGCTTGAGCGAGGCCTCCGCCACGCGGCGGATCGTGGCCGGGCGGCTGTCCACGCCGCGCATCGCGCCTGTATCGGGGTCGATGTCAAAGCCGAACTTGGTGGCGATGACGACCTTGTCGAGGAACGGGGCCAGCGCCGCGCCCACCATCGCCTCGTTGGTCCATGGACCATAGACCTCGGCCGTGTCGAAAAACGTGACGCCGCGGTCATAGGCGGCGCGGATCATCATAATGCCCTCATTGGCACTCACGGTATGGGCATAACCGAAATCAAGGCCCATGCAGCCATAGCCGATGCCTGAAACAGTGAGCGAGCCGAGTTGACGGGTTTTCATAGCGGTGGTCCTGCTGTGGTGACCCCTGGTTATTAGACTATCGCCATTCAACCGATTAGCCATTAAGTTTTGTATAAACCTATAACGAGGGCTTATAAATGCTGCGCGATGAACTAGCCGACCTCGCCGTCTTTCATGCCGTCGCAGAGGAGCACAGTTTCACCCGCGCCGCGACGCGTCTGGCCAGCTCGCAATCGGCGCTAAGCCAAGCGATACGGCGACTGGAAGATCGGCTGGGTGTCAAATTGCTCGCTCGCACCACCCGCAGCGTCAACCCGACCGAGGCGGGCGAACAATTGTTGGCGACCTTGCGCCCCGCCCTCGGCGAAATTAGCAATAGCCTCGCGGCGCTGGGACAATGGCGAGACAAGCCGGCCGGGCTGGTGCGCATCACCACCAGCCGTCACGCCGCCTTGTCGATCCTGTGGCCCGCAATTGACCGGGTCCTGGGGCGCTATCCCGATATCCAGGTGGAACTGTCGCTCGACGGCGCCTTGACCAACATCGTGGCCGACCGATTTGACGCCGGGGTGCGCTTGGGCGAAAGCCTTGAAAAGGATATGATCGCGCTGCGCATCGGGCCAGACCTGCGGATGGCCGTGGTCGGATCACCGGCCTATTTCGCCGACCATGCCCCGCCGCAGACCCCGCGCGATCTGACGCGCCACCGATCAATCAATCTGCGCATGGCGACGCGTGGCAATCTGTATGCCTGGGAATTTGAAAAAGATGGCCACGAAATCAATGTGCGCGTCGAAGGGCCGATGATTGTCAACGACGCCGACATGGCACTACGGGCGGCCTTGGCAGGGCATGGGTTGGCCTGCACGATCGAAGACAAGGTTTTGCTTGAGCACATCGACCAAGGACGGCTGACCCGCGTGCTGGGCGATTGGTGTCCGCCGTTTGCCGGGCACCATTTGTATTATCCGGACCGGCGCCAATTATCGCCCGCCTTCCGGGTGCTGCTCGATGAATTACGCAAGCCGCACTTGGCATGATCGGGATCTGGTCAGACGGTCCGGCCTGATAAAAGTGCGGGCAAAGTGGGACCAAACCCACCTTGCCCGCATCTTCAAGACAATAGCTCCGACGCGATTAGCGCAACAGCACCGCCGCCTTGGACAGCGTTTGCCAAATGCCCCAGCCGATGGGCAAGGCCACGACCGCCCACGCCAGCAACGCCTTGGCGCCAAAACGCGCAGGGACAGGGACAAAGCTGCTGGGTTCACCAGCCTCTGCGTCCGCGGCATATTCCAGAGTGGTTTCCTCGGGCTCCAAATGCAGGGCCGGATCGACCGGCTTCACCAGCAGGTTGAGCACAAAAGCCACCACCAAAAGACCCGCCAAGGTCCAATAGATCGGTTGGTACAGCTGCGCCCCGGTCACGCCTGCGGCAGTGCTGTGGTCGCGCAACGTGGTGACGATGTAAGGCCCCAGCACGCCAGCGGTCGACCAAGCGGTCAACAGCCGACCGTGGATCGCACCAACGTAGCGTGTTCCGAATGTGTCGGCCAGATAGGCAGGCACCGTTGCAAAACCACCACCATACAGCGACGCACAGATGCAGAACACCAGGATGAACAAGCCAATCGACCCACCGATCAGCGCCGGCGCGCACAGGCCATACAGCACCGCACCCAGCGCGGTCATGATGGCATACGTCACCTTGCGGCCCAAACGGTCGGACGACGAGGCCCAGAAAAACCGGCCTGCGATGTTGAAAAGGCTGATCACCCCGACAAACCCGGCACCAATCGATGCCGCCGCGGCCTTTTGTGCGGCATCAAATCCAGCCGCCGCCACGCCCGGCTGACCAATCAGCCGGCCGCCAAAGATTTCCTGCAACATCGGCGATGCAATGCCGATGATCCCGATCGAGGCCGAGACATTGAGCAGCAGCACAGTCCAGATCAGCCAGAATTGCGGCGTCTTGTGTGCATCATCCAGGTGAACATAGCTTTGACCGGAACGGCCATTCACCGCAGCGGCAGGAGACCAACCCGTCGGCGCCCACTTTTCCTCTGGCACGCGAAAGCTGAGCGCGCCGGCCATCATGAACGCGAAATAGATCACGGCCAGCACGAGGAAGGTCTGCCAAACGCCAACTTGGGTGGCATCCGCGAAATGCTTCATCAACTTATCAGCCAACGGGCTGCCGATCATCGCGCCCCCGCCAAAACCCATAATCGCCATGCCGGTGGCCAAGCCGCGCCGGTCGGGAAACCATTTGATCAATGTGGAAACCGGGGCAATGTAACCAATGCCCAGCCCGATTGTCGCAGGAAACCGCCGGGTTTGGCGATTTTGCCATGCCGTTTGCGCGGCGTTGGCAGTTCGATCTGGGTGCG
>CAIOKP010000308.1 GCA_903858875.1 uncultured Sphingomonadales bacterium | reverse complement strand
GTATCGAGCCGATCCCGGCCAACATCTATACGCACAAGACGCTGTCGGGTTCGTTCGTGGTCAAAAACCCCTATCTCGAAAAGCTGCTGCACTCGAAGTCAAAGGATTCCACCAATGTGTGGAACACCATTCTCGAACACGGCGGCTCGGTTCAGCATCTCTATTTCCTCAGCCCAGAAGAAAAGGCGGTTTACAAAACCAGCTTTGAAATCGATCAGCGCTGGCTGCTCGAATTCGCGGCCGATCGCACGCCCTATATCGATCAGGCGCAGTCGCTGAACCTGTATATCCCGGCCGATGTCGACAAGTGGGATCTGGCGATGCTGCATTTCCAGGCGTGGGAGCGTGGCATCAAGTCGCTCTATTACCTGCGGTCCAAGTCGGTGCAGCGTGCCGGTTTCGCCGGCGGGGTCGAGGCTGACAACACCAGCGAGGCGCCCAAGATCGAACTCGGATCGCCCACTGACTACGAGGAATGCCTCGCCTGTCAGTGACAGGATAGGCGCTTGGGGGCACTCGCCCCAAGCGCCTTTGCCTTGCAGGGTTCCCGATGTCGACGAGGAGTGATTTTGATGCGTAAGTGGCACCGCTGGGTCAGCTTGTTTGCTGGTTTCTTTATGGTCTGGATGTCGGTCACCGGCCTGATCATCCATATCAACGACCTGACCAGCGAGCAGAAAGGCCCGCCACCTGCCGCCACGCTGGCAGTGCCGGTTGCGGGTGCCACCGTCGCGGATAAGCCCTTCGTCTGCCCGCATGATTATATCTGCAAGCCCAAGGGCAAGGGCGGCAAGATGAATTTTGCCGGCCTGATCAAGCACCTGCATTCGGGCGAAATTATCGGCCCGGCCGGCACCATCCTGTCGATCCTGTCGGGCGTCGCGCTACTGTTTTTCAGCATTTCGGGCGTCTGGATGTATGTGAAGATGTGGAGCTTTCGCAAGGGTCGCGGTCTGACCCCGCGGTGGCTTTGGAAGTAAGGGCGGCGGGATCGGCGTCGCGGCCTCTGAAGGCTTCGGCCCCCGCGCCGTGCGCCCTCAAGAAACTGTGCAAAAAAGCCCAAAGGGCATCTGCCTGAGCGCCGCGAAGGTGGTATAGTTAAAGTGAAGATTGAATCGGCAACCACAACACCTTGTGGTTGCCGCTATGAAGTACAACCTACCTGTAGAGGCCACGGCCCCAGCGCGTCATCGCGTGGATCGCCGGCCCGGCAGAGCCCATAATACCGTTTTCGGAGTTTGAACCCCATGTCGCTGCTCGAAGCCCGCAAGACCTACAAGCCCTTCGAATACCCTTGGGCCTTCGACTTCTGGAAGCGTCAGCAACAGGTCCACTGGTTGCCCGAAGAAGTGCCGTTGGGCGAGGATTGCCGCGATTGGGCGCAGAAGATTTCCGAGCATGAGCGCAATCTGCTGACGCAAATATTCCGCTTCTTCACGCAGGCCGACGTCGAAGTGCAGGATTGCTATCACGAGAAATATGGTCGGGTGTTCAAGCCGACCGAAGTCAAGATGATGCTGGCTGCATTTTCGAATATGGAAACGATCCATATCGCGGCCTATTCGCATTTGCTCGACACGATCGGGATGCCCGAATCGGAATATGGCATGTTCCTCGAATACGAGGAATTGAAGGCCAAGCATGATTACATGCACACATTTGGCGTCGATACAGATGAGGATATTGCCCGCACATTGGCGATGTTCGGTGGCTTTACCGAAGGGATGCAATTGTTCGCGTCTTTCGCGATGCTGATGAACTTCCCGCGCTTCAACAAGATGAAGGGCATGGGGCAGATCGTGTCGTGGTCGGTGCGCGATGAAACGCTGCATTGCGAGGGCATCATCAAGCTGTTCCACACGTTTGTCGCAGAACGCGGTTGCCTGACCAAGGCGGTCAAGGAAGACATCATCGATTGCTGCCAAAAAACCGTGCGCCTCGAAGACGCCTTTATCGATCTGGCCTTTGAACAAGGTCCTGTTCCCGGCATGAATGCCAAGGATATCAAGCGCTACATTCGCTACATCGCTGACTGGCGCCTTGGCCAACTCGGTTTTCAGCCGATCTATATGATCGAAGAGCATCCGTTGCCGTGGCTCACCCCGCTGCTCAACGGTGTCGAACATGCCAATTTCTTCGAAACCCGCTCCACCGAATATTCCAAGGGCGCGACTCGCGGCGACTGGAACACGGTATGGTCCAGCTTCGACACCCGCCGCAATGCGAAGACCTCCGAACCGATCAGCGCCGCTAACATCGAGATGCTGCTGAACGAGGATACCGAGGATATGTTCAAGCAGGCGGGCATCGCGGCGGAGTAAATTCACCCATCCCATCACGACGCAAAAAGGGCGGGGCCGATGGGCCACCGCCCTTTTTTTGTAGCGGATATCCCTGCGAAATTTGGCAACGTGTGGTTTCATCAAATTGCCATTAGAGGGCGTCAGAGCAGCGCCGGGGACGATTGTTTTGGGTTGGCCGACGGTTCTGAACAGCGGTTCATTGTGAATTCAGGTTTGGTGGCGACTTTGCGGCGCGTGCCATTGGTGCATATGCTGATGCGGATCGGCGGCGTTTTATGATGGGTGAGGGTATAGTGACCGATATTGAACCGGTGGAGGGCCTGCCGGTCAAGCAGCAGGTTGGTTATCTGATTAAGGCTGTGCTGGTGGTTGCCGTAGCGGTGGCGCTGGTGTTGGCCTATCGGATGCTGACGCATCGTGAACCGCCGGTGCCCAAGGCGTTGCCGCCGGGCGTGGTGGAGTTCACGCCGGACCAGATGGCCGGGATGAAGGTCGAGCCGGTCGCCACGGGCGATGGCTGGCAACAGACCGCCGCTACGGGCATGATTGCCGTCGATGAAGAACAGGCGACGCCGGTGTTCCTGCCCTATTCGGGGCAAGTGACGCAGGTGTTTGTCGAGGCCGGCGCCAAGGTCGCGCGTGGCCAGCCGTTGCTGGGGCTACGCACGAGCGATGTGGTCGACGCCCGCAACACGCTGTTCAACGCAGCGGCGGGGCAGGCGAGCGCCGCTTCGGCGGCGCATCTGGCCGAGGACAACCTGCGGCGGCAGGAACAGATTTACAAGACGGCCGGCGGCGCGTTGCGCGATTACGAGCAGGCCCGCAGCGATACCGTTGCCGCGCAATCGGCATTGCGCAGCGCCAATAGCGCTCTGGCCGCCGCGCGCGACAAGCTGGCGATTTATGGCAAGAGCGCGGGCGAGATAGGACGACTTGAGGGCGCGCGTGACATCGCGGGCTATCACCCCGAAACGGTGTTTCGTGCACCCATCGGTGGCGTGATTGCATCGCGCGCCGTGGCGCCCGGGCAATTTGTGCAAAGCGGCGGCACGACCCCGCTGTTGACCATCGCTGATCCGGGCCGGGTGTGGTTGGTTGCGCAATTGGCCGAAAGCGATGCGCCGCACGTCCATCTGGGCGATGCGGTCGATGTGACGGTGGCGGCCTATCCAGGCCGGTTGTTCCGCGCAGTGATCGACAATATCGCCAGCGGGTTGGACCCGATCAGCCACCGCTTGCCGGTGCGCGCGACGATTGCCAACCCAGATGGGGCGTTAAAGCCGCAGATGTTCGCCAATTTCACCATTCGCCATGCCACGGCGACGACCGGTGCGCCGCGTCTGTCGGTGCCATCGGTGGCCGTTATCCGCGAAGGTGATGGCGCCCGCGTTTGGGTGGCAGCGGGCGACCGCCGATTTAAGGCACGCGATGTGGTGGTAGGCGACAGCCGCGATGGCCGCGTCTTCATCGTGTCGGGCCTCAATCCGAGCGACCGGGTCGTCACCTCTGGCGCGATCTTCGTCAACGAAGCGGGTATCGGCGAGTGAACGGTATCGTTCGGTTCGCGCTCCGCTCGCGCATGTTGATGATGGGGTTGCTGGCCGTGATGCTCACGGCCGGCGGCATCGCGTTTTATAACCTCAATATCGAGGCCTATCCCGATCCTGTCCCGCCGATGGTGGAAATCATCACCCAATCCTCTGGCCTGTCGGCCGAGGAGATGGAGCGCAGCGTGACGATCCCGGTCGAGGTACAATTGTCGGGCTTGCCCAACATGACCGCGATCCGGGCGATTTCGCTGTTCGGCCTGTCGGATGTGAAGGTACAGTTCAGCTACGACTTTACCTTTGAACAGGCGCAGCAACAGGTCATCAACCGCCTGTCGCAATTGCCGCCGATGCCGGGCGGCATCGTGCCCAGCCTGTCACCGACCAGCCCGATTGGTGAAATCTATCGCTATCGCGTCACCGCGCCCAAGGGCTATTCGGTGATGGATCTCAAGACGTTGCAGGATTGGGTGCTGCAACGCCGGTTCAAGGCGATCCCCGGTGTGGTCGATGTCACCGGCTGGGGCGGCAAAGAGCGCAGCTATGAGGTGGTGGTCGATTCCGACAAATTGGCCGCACATCAGACCAGCGTTGGCGCTGTCATCGCGGCCATCGGCAAGAGCAATGGCAATGTCGGCGGCCAGACCATCAATTTTGGCCCGCAATCGGCCATCGTGCGCGGCGTCGGACTGATCCAGTCGCCCAGCCAGATCGAAAGCGTGCTGGTGGCCAGCAATGGCGGCGTGCCAGTAATGTTGCGCGATGTGGCGACGGTCAAGATCGGCAATTCGCCGCGGCTGGGCATCGCGGGTCTCAATGGCGATGATGATATCGTCGAAGGCGTCGTGTTGATGCGGCGGGGCGCGCAATCGCTGCCGACGATCAATCTGGTCAAGGCCGAGGTCAAGGCGATCAACGAAGGCAATATTTTGCCTCCGGGCGTGAAGCTGGAACAGGTCTATGACCGGTCCGACCTGATCGCGCTGACCACGCATACGGTGATGGAAAATCTGGTGGTCGGCATTCTGCTGATCTTTGTGCTGCAATGGGCGCTGCTTGGCGATTTGCGCAGTGCGTTGATCGTGGCGACAACCATTCCGTTCGCGCTGGCCTTTGCGGTCCTGATCCTGACGTTACAGGGGGAATCGGCCAATCTGTTGTCGGTCGGCGCGCTCGATTTCGGGCTGGTGGTTGATGCGACGGTCATCATGGTCGAAAACATCTTTCGCCACATGGCCGAGCGTAGCCACCACGTCGAACGAGATGGCGGGCATTACAGCTTTGCCAACCGGTTGGGCGCCGTGCTGCATGCCAGCAGCGAAGTATCACGCGGTATCTTCTTTGCCGCCGCGATTATCATTGCCTCGTTCCTGCCGCTGTTCACGCTGACCGGCGTTGAAGGGCATATCTTTGGCCCGATGGCCAAGACCTATGCCTATGCTATTGCCGGCGGGTTGATTGCGACATTTACCGTGGCGCCGGTTTTGGCCGCGATGATGTTGCCGGACAAGGTCAGCGAAGTGGAAACCCGCATCGTTCAGGCGCTGCGCCGAGTGTATGAGCCAGCGTCGCGTTTTGCGCTGGCTAACCGTGTGCTGACGTTGGGCACCGTGGTGTTGCTGGTCCTGGCGGCGGTCGGTTCGGTCCGTGCGCTGGGTATCGAATTCCTGCCCCACCTCGAAGAGGGCAACCTCTATATCCGCGCGACCTTGCCGGGCTCGATCTCGCTCGAGGGAGGCGATGCCACGGTCAACGCGATCCGGCGCGAGATCGCGACCTATCCCGAAATCCAATCGGTACTGTCGGCGCATGGCCGGCCGGATGATGGCACCGATGCGACCGGATTTTTCAATTCGGAATATTTCGTGCCGCTAAAGCCCGAGGGCGAATGGCCGCATGGCGTGGACAAAGAAAAGCTGACCAGCGACATGAGCGCGCGGTTGCAGGCGAAATTCCCCGGCGTCGATTTCAGCTTCTCGCAATATATCGAGGACAATGTCGAGGAAGCGGCAAGCGGCGTGAAGGGGGCCAACTCCGTCAAGCTGTTCGGGCCTGATCTGGAAACGCTGGAAAAATACGCTGGCGAAATAAAAGGCCAGATGGCCAAGGTACAGGGCATTGCCGATCTCGGCGTGTTCCAGTCGCTGGGGCAACCGACAGTGCGTATCGACATCGACCGCGAAAAGGCGGCGCGCTATGGCCTGACGCCCGATGACATCAACCAGACCGTGGCGGCGGCCATTGGCGGCGCCTCGCCCGGCGATCTGTTCGAGCCGCACACCGACCGGCATTTCCCGATCGTCGTGCGGTTCCGCCCGGAACAGCGCGACGGTATCGAGGCTATTCGCCGCATCACGGTGGCAACGCCCAATGCCGGTGGCGGGATCACGCAAGTGCCGTTGGCGGAAGTGGCGACGATCCACCTCGCCTCGGGCGCGTCGTTTATTTATCGCGAGCATCAGTCGCGCTATATCCCGATCAAGTTCTCGGTCCGCGACCGCGATCTCGGCAGTGCGGTGGCCGAAGCGCAGGCGCGTATCGCGCATCATGTGCAATTGCCGCCGGGCTACACGCTCGAATGGGCGGGCGAATTGGCCAATCTCGACAACGCGGTCAAGCGGCTGGAAATCGTTGTGCCGATCAGCTTGATCCTCATCTTTGGCCTGTTGTTCGCCAATTTCGGCAATGTGCGCGATGCCGTGCTGGCGCTCAGCGTCATTCCGATGGCGATCGTGGGCGGCGTGTTGGCGCTGGTGTTGACGGGCACGGCCTTTTCGATCTCGGCGGCGATTGGGTTTGTCGCCTTGTTCGGTATTGCTGTGATGGATGGTATTTTGGTGGTCAACAATTTCAACACCGCGATGAATGAAGGGATGGATCGGGCGATGGCCTTGGCCACCACCACCCGTCATTCGTTGCGTCCGGTGGTGATGACCTGCCTCGTCGCGGCCATCGGCCTGTTGCCCGCCGCTGTGTCGAGCGGCATCGGATCGCAGGTGCAAAAGCCGCTGGCCCTGGTTGTCGTGGGTGGCATGACCTTGGCGCCGGTGTTGATCTTGCTGGTGTTGCCGCTGTTGATCGGGCGGTTCTCGATCCATGTGCCCAATCGCTATGCGGTGGCGCATGACAAGGATGAGCGCGAATTGCCCAATCACCACGCGCATCCCGCCACGCCAGAGGGAGAGGGCGCATGAAGCGCGCGCTGATCCTGCTGGTGCTGGCGCCCGTGCCGACGATGGCGGCGTCGCGGGTGCAAACGCCCATATCGTTGCCCCCGACCGCAGCCGGCAATGCCCCCGCCTCGGTGCTGACCGCGCCCATCGCGCCCGATGGCGGTGGGACGGAGCAAATCCTCCCCGGCACCGGCGTGCCTCAGGCATGGTGGACGATGCTGGGCAGCCCGACGCTCGATACGCTGGTGGCACGCGCGTTGGTGGCCAATAATGACATTGCGACCGCCGATGCGGCCTTGCGGCAATCACAGGAACTGGGACGCGCGGCGGGGGCTGGGCAATTTCCGCAAGTCGACGCCGGGTATCAGGTCCAGCGGGTCAAGGCGGGCAATGTGCTCTCGCCGCCGCTGGCCAACCCCAACGCGACGTTATACACGCTGCACACCGCGCAGGTGAATGTGTCCTATACGCTGGACGTGTTCGGCGGGGTGGGGGCCAAGGCCCGGTCGGCACGCGCCGCGACCGAGGCGCAACGCTGGCGGACCAAGGCGGCGCGCACCACGGTCGTCGCCAATCTGGTCCAGGCGGTGGTGCAGAATGCGGCGCTGAGCGAACAGATCGCCGCCGCGCGCGAGGCCATTGCAGCCAATCGCGAGATTTTGGATTTGATCCATCGCCGTGTGACTTTTGGGGCCGCTGGTGCTGCCGATGTCGCGGCGCAAGACACCGCACTGGCCGCCGCAGAGGCGACGTTGCCACCGCTCGAACGGGCACAAAAGCATCAGCAGGCGTTGATCGCGATCTTCATCGGTATCGCGCCGGGCAATCCCTTGCCGCCCCTGCCTGCGCTGGATGACCTGACGTTGCCGGCGCAATTGCCGCTCAGCTTGCCGTCGGACCTCGTGGCGCATCGGCCTGATGTGCGGGCCGCGGGCGCCGCGATGGAAGGGGCCGGCGCCGATGCGCGTGCGGCGCTGGCGGCACGGCTGCCGAGTTTTGTGCTGACCGCGAATGCTGGCGGCGCGGCCAATCAGTTTGCCGATATGTTTGCGACTGGCAACCCGTTTTGGGCGCTACTGGGCGGGGTGACGGCGCCGGTGTTTCATGCCGGCGGGTTGTTGCATCAGCATCACGCGGCGCAGGCGGCGCTGGATGCCGCCAAGTCGCAATATCGCGCGGCGGTGTTGCAGGCGTTTTCGGATGTGTCCGACGCGCTGACCGCGCTGCGTACCGATGCGGATATTTGGCAAGCGGCGGCGCGGGGCGACCGGGCCTCGGCCCAGAGCCTTACCTTTGCTCGGCGCCAGTATGAGTTGGGTACCATGGGCACCTATGCCTTGCTGCCCGTCACAGCAGCGAGGGCGCAGGCACGTGCAACCCTGGTACAGGCACGTGCGGCCCGGTTGAGCGATGTCGTGGCCTTGTATCAGGCGTTGGGCGGCGAGGCGGACAAGTAAGGCCGCCTACCGCGCATTGGACATGTCGGCGCCAGCCCCCGACCATACCAGATGACCCAACGCCGACATTGCGCTGGGAGGATGGGCTCCTTTGGCATGGGCGCAGGCTGGCGCGCTACGATCCGAAAACTCTGCCAGCCGCAGAGATTTCCGAATCAGACGATCACCGCGTGGCTTTGGCGTCGGCGGCGGTAACCTTGTCCTTGTACTTGTTGCCGAAATTGGTCCTGACGTAATTGACGACATCGGCGACCTGTTGGTCGTTCATCATTTTGCCGACGGCGGGCATGCCATGATAGCCGTGCAACACGATGTAGAGCGGGTAGCCCGCCGAGGCCAACTTCGCATTGGCCGCCAGCGCTGGATAGAAACCCGCGCCCTTGGCTCCCTTGGCGTCGGACATATGGCATCCGGCACAAACGCGTTTGTAGATCGACGGGCCATCGGGTTCGCTAAACCTGGATACGCTGACAAAGGCGCCATCGGCATCGCCCTTATGCGCCTCGGTCGGGGCGGCGATCATCGTCGATGGCGCGGCATCTGGCCGTTGCGCCACGGCGGCGCTAGCCACTACGCCGAGCGTGGCGATGGCGGCGATTGCGAGGGTACGGATCTGGTTCTTCATCGGTTTTAGCCCGCCATAACACGTTGATGCAGCCGCCCGATGGCATCGAGCGAGGAGGTGATACCGCCTTCCTGCCAAGCAGGGACGTAGGAGGCATGCTCACCGGCCAGCAGGATGCGACCGTCGATCTGGCACAGGTTTTTGTAATGCTCTGCGCGGCTCTCGTCCGTCCAGCCACCAAAGCACCCTTGCGTCCACGGCACGCGGTGCCAGCCGACCGCAATGCCGTTCAGGAACTCATCCTTGTACTGCGGATGGATTTTGGAACCCCATTCGACCGCGCGGGCGACCCGTTCGGCCGGCGGCAGCGAGGTGAATTCATAGGCAAAGGCGCCAAACGTATAGCCGCCGAGCAATGTCGCCGGCCCCTTGGCGCCATAGCGGCTGCTGGGATAGCTGATCTGCGAATTGGGTAGGTCGGTATAGGTGATCCCGCCAAAGATCTGCTCGTCCTGTTCCCAGAACCGGCGCTTGAATTCGAGGCCGACCTTGAACCCCGGCTCATACGGCACGGCGCGGATGGCGTTGGCCATCGCATCGCCAACATTCATCTCGATCTGGCTGAGCACCGATAGCGGGATGGTGCACAGGCACCAATCGGCCTTGGCCTGTTGGCGCACACCGGTCTTGGTGTCTTCATAGGTCACCGTCACGCCCTTGTCGGCCTGCTCGATCGCGACGACCTTGCTGTTGAGCCGCACCAGATCGCCGACTTCGCGTTCAAAGCCCTTGGCGACCTGATCCATGCCGCCGACGGGTTGAAAAATCGCGCTCTGGTGGTCCATGCCAAATCCCGCCGAGACACCATTCCACAGGCCAGATCGCAGCACCGTTTCGAGGCTCATCGGATCAGAGGCGATGGGTTCCGCCGTCAAGCCGCCGCCGGGGTTCTTTTCCCAGCCGCGCCGATCGCTCGACGCGGCGCCCTTGACGTAGCGATAGTCCTTGTCGAGCGCGCCCCAGCTGCGCAGCGAGGACAGCAGCGTTTCGGCATCGCCCTTGGTCACCGTATCGTCGAGCGCGTTCTTGTTGACCGCCTTGGCCAGCAATTCACCAACATGGCCGAAATAGTCGGCGTTGATGTGGCGAAACCGTTGCGGTACGCCGTCAAATGCCTTTGTCGAATGCAGATAGGCGTTGGTGTTGACCTGCATAAACGGTTCGAGCGTGACGCCCAATTCCGTACAGTAATGCATCAGGCCGTGGTGGTGGTAGGGAATGCGCCATGGGCCTGGGTTAATGTAATTGCCGGCGGCAAATTCGCAATGCTGCGTCGCGCCGCCCAGTTCGGTAAAGCTGTCACCGCCGCGCAAGGTCCAGCTCCGCCCGCCAACGCGGTTGTTATATTCGAGCACCTGAACTTTGTACCCGGCGCGGCGCAGTTCGAGCGCGGCGACCATACCGGCCACACCCGCGCCCAAAATGAGCACGGAGGCACCCTTGGCATCGCCATCCAGCTTTATCGGTCCCTTGAACGTCGAGGCATGCGCCTCGCCAAGGCTCGACATGGCCATATACATGGCCGAAGCCCCCGCGGTCCTGCCGATCATGGTCAGCAAATCGCGCTTGCTCATCGCCGTGAAGGCGTTTTCCGACATAGGCTTTTCCTCTTGATGCATCCGCACGATCTGGTCTGCTGGGATAAGGCCCACCGACTTGATGGCAAGCATCGGCCGTCAAACAAAAATTGTTGATACGCCGTTGTGCTTATTCGGGGCGATTTTGTCGGGGCTTGCCGGGGCACTGACAATCGTTAGGAGCGTATCGGCGCGTTCGAGCGATAGGGTAGCAAAAGGGAAATGTGGCAATGTCGCGGGTGATCCTGTTCAACAAGCCCTATGGCGTGCTGACCCAATTCACGGATCGCAGCATGGACGCGGCGCGGCCGACCCTGTCGCATTTCATCGATGTGCCGGGGGTCTATCCCGCCGGGCGGCTTGATCTTGATAGCGAGGGGCTGTTGCTGTTGACCGACGATGGCCGGTTGCAGGCGCGGATTGCCGACCCCCGGTTCAAATTGCCCAAGACCTATCTGGTGCAGGTCGAAGGCGAGGTGACCGATGCCAGCCTCGATCCGTTGCGCGAGGGTGTGCGGTTGAAGGATGGCATGACCTTGCCAGCCGAGGTTGAGCGGATTGACGATCCGGCGCTATGGCCGCGCGATCCGCCGGTGCGGTTTCGCAAGACGGTGCCCGATGGCTGGATCCGCCTGACCATCCGCGAAGGGCGCAACCGGCAAGTGCGGCGCATGACGGCGGCGATTGGCCACCCGACCTTGCGGCTGGTGCGCTGGGCTATCGGCGATTGGACGATCGAGGGGATCGCGCAAGGGGAATGGCGCGATGCGCCGGCCACTCCCCTGATGCGGTAAGGTCTTATTCGTCGGGATCGAACGCCACGCTGCCCTGATTGAACAGGGTTGCGATCAATTCCATCACATCGTCTGATGCGATTAAGCGTGACTCAATCCGCACGCGTTCGTGCGCGCACAGGCTTTCTGCCAGCGCCATCATGTCGCCCGTGCAGTCAAAACACTGTCCATCAACGAACAGCAGCAGCGATGTCGCCGATGGCCGGACGAACGAAAAACGGCTGGCCGGGTTGCGCCACAGCGGTTCCTCGTCGGTCAGATATTCGCGTAATTCTTCCAGCCCGATGGGGTCTTCGGGGCGCCAGTCGACGTCGGGATATTTCGGCGTGCTGCTATATTCGCCAAACCACCGGGCAAAGGCCGCGCGGTCGAGCAGGCTGTCGGTCACCATCTTGTGCAGATCGGCGATGGCGTCGGCGGAAATCTCGCCCGGGTTGGCCTGCATCACCAGATCGGGATCGGTATAGCGGTCATCATCGCCCAAAGTATCAACCAGATGTTCGGACCAATGGGTCAGCAACTCGCTGCGGGCGGGTGCGCGAAAGCCGATGGAATAGGTCATGCAATCATCGCCGATGGCCACGCCATTATGCGCAATGCGCGGCGGGACATACAGGATGTCGCCCGGTTCCAGCACCCATTCGTCTGTCGCGACAAAATTGGCCAGCAAGCGCAAATCATCATGCGGCAACAATTCGCTATTGTCATCGCACAGCCCGCCCACTTGCCAACGGCGGCGGCCCAGCCCCTGAATCAGGAAGACGTCATATTGGTCGAAATGCGGTCCAACGCCACCGCCATCAGTGGCATAGCTGACCATCACATCATCGACGCGCCAGTTCGGGATAAAGCGGAACGGCTCGATCAATGCGGCGACATCAGGCACATAGTGATCGACCGCCTGCACCAGCAACGAATACGGCTTTTTGCCCAACTGGCCAAAGCGCGCCTCAGGCACTGGGCCATGCTCCATGCTCCACGTATCGGCGGACAGGGTGATCAGCCGCGCCTCGACATCCTCGTCACAGCCAAGCCCGGCCAATTCGTCCGGGTCGAGCGGATTTTTCCATGATTCCCATGGATTTTTGATCAATAATGGCTTTTTTTGCCAATAGTCGCGCAGGAAAACGGCGGCGTCTAAATTGTTGAATTGCATAAATACTCGCGATCAAATGAGCAGTGTGGAGGATGGGAGCGACCATCCTGGGCACGATGTCGGCGCTGGCGCCGGCGTGACGAAATTCACTGCGTCTTTGCAATACCCTTCGGGTGGGAGGCCGTGTTCGGCCAAAAAGATTGCCTTCTATACCCCAGATCACGCCCGATCCCCTAATCGCATCGATGCGTTGGTGGTGGCAGCGCAAATTTGCTTGCGGGGGCAGGGCTTTGGCGCAAAGTTGCTGCCCCTTTCCGCGATGGCGACGTCGGTGTTCCGCTGATTCGGAATGTTGGGCTTTTTGCGGGTCTCGATGCATCGCCGGATCGCCAGAACTGTCGGGATCGGACCGACACCGGGAATTCATGGTTTGGGGCTAGGGTCTGCGTTGAAGGATTTGAAAGCATACACATGACCGAAGAAGAAAAATTGTCTCGCCGTCGTTTCTACAAGGCCGAACAGGAAGCCGGCTTTGTCGAACATCACCCGACCCACACCCCCCAGACACAGAGCCCATCCTACAAGCTGGCCTTTCGCGACACCGAATTCCTGCTGCGCCAGGAATTGCGCCCGGTGCGGTTCCAGCTGGAATTGCTGAAGACCGAGATGTTGCTGGATGAGGCCGGGATCGGTTCGACGCTGGTGTGCTATGGCTCCGCCCGTATTCCGTCGCCCGATCAGGTCGAGGCGCGCCTTGCCGCCGCCACGACGCCAGAAGAAAAGGCTATCGCCGAACGGCTGGCCGCCAACGCCCATTATTATGACGAGGCGCGCAAACTGGCCGGCATCGCCAGCAAATGCGCGCTGGTCGAAAAGGGGATGCGGCAATTCGTGATCTGTTCGGGCGGCGGCCCGTCAATCATGGAAGCCGCCAACCGCGGCGCTGCCGAAGTGGGCGCCGAAACCATCGGGCTGAATATCGTGCTGGAGCATGAACAGGCACCCAACCCCTATGTCACGCCGCGCTTGGCGTTTCAGTTCCACTATTTCGCACTGCGCAAAATGCATTTTTTGCTGCGCGCGCGCGCCGTCGCGGTGTTCCCCGGCGGGTTCGGCACGTTTGACGAATTTTTCGAGCTGCTCACCTTGGTCCAGACCGGCAAGATGAAGCCGATCCCGATCCTGTTGTTCGGCGGCGAATTCTGGAACCGGGTGATCAATTTCGAAGCGCTGGTCGAAGAAGGCGTCATCAACCGCCGCGACCTCGCGCTGTTCACCCCCGTGGAAAGCGCCGAAGCGGCGTGGGCGCATATCGTGAAGTTTTATGATCTCGACTTGGGAGCAAATGGTGGGCTGTAAGATTTGACGGAAAGGCGCGAGCGGGATGCCCTCGCACCTTACACGCCCAAATCCCGCACCGCCTGATGCCCCAACGGCCCATGCCCCGCGCCAAACCCCGGCGCGGCCAGCAGCGCGGCCCGCACGAAATCCCGGCCCCGCGCCACAGCTTGCGCCAAAGGCAGCCCCGCGCCCAGCCCGCAGGCCATCGCGCTGGCGAGGGTACAGCCGGTCCCGTGGGTGTGGCGCGTGTCAATGCGGGGCGATTGCCAAACCGTCTCGACGCCGTCAGCGATCAGCCGGTCGGTCAGCACGTCGTCCGCCCCATGCCCGCCCTTGATCAGCAGCGCACGGGTCCGTGCCAGCAATGCCGCTTCGCCGCCGAGCGCGGCGAGCTCCGGCAGGTTCGGCGTGGTCACCGCGGCAAGGCGCATCAACCGGGCAAACGCCGCGATAGTGGCATCATCGGCCAGCACACCGCCGCTGGTCGCGATCATCACCGGGTCGAACACCACCGGCACTGTTAGTTTTTCCAGCCGGTCGGCCACCACATGCGCAATCGCCGCCGACCCCAGCATCCCGATCTTCACCGCATCGACGCCGATGTCGGACACACAAGCGTCAATCTGCGCCGCGACCATGGCAGGCGACAGGGCCTCCACCGCGAATACGCCGGTGCTGTTCTGCGCGGTAATCGCGGTGATCGCGCTCATGCCATAGCCGCCCAGCATCGCGATGGTTTTGAGGTCAGCCTGTAATCCCGCGCCGCCCGATGGGTCCGATCCGGCGATGGTCAGGATGCGCGGCGGCATCATCCCTTGAAATGCCGCACCGTCGAAGGCGGGCTTTTGGTGTGATGCTTTTTCGCGCGCGTCGGCCGGTCGAGCAATTCGCCGCCGCAATTGGGGCACAGTTCATCCAGCGTATCGGCGCAATCCGCGCAATACGTGCATTCGAACGAGCAAATGAACGCGCCGGGCGCCTCTGCTGGCAGGTCCACCCCACATTTTTCACAATCCGGGCGCATTTCGAGCATCGGCTGTTAGATCCTGTTCACGGTGCGAGGCGGCCTCGCACCTATCCTTTACGCAGCGGCCAGCTTGACCGCATCGCAGATTGCATCGACCACCGCCTCAACCTCGGCGGCATCATCGCCCTCGGCCATGACGCGGATGACGGGTTCGGTGCCGGATGGGCGGATGACCAGACGCCCGCGCCCGGCCAATTGCGCTTCCGCCGTGGCGATGACTTGCTTGACGCTGTCGGCCTCCAACGGCTTGCCGCCCGAAAACCGCACGTTTTTCAACAATTGCGGCACGGGGTCGAACAAATGCAGCAATTCGCTCGCCTTCTTGCCCGATGTGACCAGCGCGGCCAGCACTTGCAGCGCGGCGATGGTGCCGTCGCCGGTGGTGGCGTGGTCGAGCAGGATCATGTGACCCGATTGTTCGCCACCGACGTTAAAGCCGCCTTCCTTCATGCGTTCGAGCACGTGGCGGTCGCCGACCTTGGTGCGTTCGAGGGTCAGGCCCTGCGCGCCCAAAAAACGTTCGAGGCCGAGGTTGGACATGACGGTGGCGACCACGCCGCCGCCCCGCAATTGCCCACGCGCCGCCAATTGCGTGCCGATCAGCGCCATGATCTGGTCGCCATCGACCGTCTGGCCCTTTTCATCGACGACGATCAACCGGTCCGCGTCGCCATCCAGCGCGATGCCGATGTCCGCGCCCGATGCCACCACGGTTTCCTGCAATAGGCCAACATGGGTGGATCCACATTTTTCGTTGATGTTCTTGCCGTTGGGTTGCACGCCGATGGCGATGATTTCGGCGCCCAGTTCCCACATGGCCGACGGCGCGACCTGATACGCGGCGCCATTGGCGCAATCGACCACGATTTTCAGCCCGTCGAGCCGGATATCATCGGGCAGCGAGCTTTTGACCGCGTGGATATAGCGACCGCGGGCGTCGTCGATACGGCGGGCGCGCCCGATCTGCGGCGCATCGGCCAGTTGCAGCGTCTGGCCCAGCATCGCCTCGATCGCCTCCTCGTCCTCGTCCGACAGCTTGAACCCGTCGGGGCCGAACAGCTTGATGCCATTGTCCTCATACGGGTTGTGGCTGGCGGAGATCATCACGCCGACATCGGCGCGCAATTCGCGGGTCAGCAAGGCGACGGCGGGCGTCGGCATTGGCCCCAGCAATACAACGTCCATGCCGACGCTGGTAAACCCGGCGACCATCGCGTTTTCAAGCATATAGCCCGACAGCCGGGTGTCCTTGCCGATCACCACGCGGTGGCGATGCGTGCCGCGCAAAAAGCGCGTACCAGCGGCCTGTCCAACCTTCATCGCGATTTCCGCAGTCATTACGCCTGCGTTGGTACGGCCACGGATGCCGTCGGTGCCGAAAAACTGCCGTGCCATGTCTTGCCCCTTCACGCTCCGCCAAATTGCGGATTCGCCCCCGGTGGGTTCGGGTTTTCTATGTGACGGCGTTGGGTTAATGTCACGCGAACAATGGACAAGAGGACGCGCGATTTGTCGGATCAGACCGGGATTACTCATGAAGGGGCGAGGTTTGCCCTGCCAGAAATTCGCGTTTCGTCGGTAGGCACGCTGGCATCGCTGGTTGGGGGATTGATCGTAGGATTGCTGGTGGCGGGTCGGCCGGGGGTGGACCCGTGGGTCGCGGTGATCCAGCCGGTGGGGACGCTGTGGCTCAAGGGGTTGCAGATGACCATCCTGCCGCTGGTAGTCTCGTTGCTGGTGCTGGGTATTGTCCAGACGGCGGCGGCGGCGCGTGCGGGCGCGGTGGCGCGGCGGACGGTCGGCTGGATCCTCGGCACCTATATGGTCAGTGGGGCGGCGGCGATGGTGGTGATGCCACTGTGGCTGCGCGCGTGGCCGATTCCGGGGTCGGCGGCGGGCGCGCTGTCGGGCGGGATGGCGCAATCGGCGGGCCCAGTGCCGAAGTTGGCCGACTTTTTGCTGTCGATCCTGCCCAGTAATATTATGACCGCCGCCGCCGGGGGGGAAATGCTGCCCTGCGTAGTGTTTTTCTCGATTTTTGCGATGGCGATGGGGCGATTACCGGATCGGCCGCGGGCGCATTTGCTCGGGGTGTTTGAGGCGCTGGCCGGGGTGATGATGGTGATGATCGGCTGGGTATTGCGGCTCGCGCCGATCGGGGTGTTCGCCTTGGCGCTCAGCCTGGCGGTGCGGACCGGGACGGCGGCGATCGGGGCATTGGCGCATTATGTGGCGTTGGTGGCGGGGATGGGTGGTTTGATCCTGCTGGCCGCGCCGGTGGTGGCGGTCGTCGCGGCGCGGCTGTCGCTGGGCGCCTATGTTCGCGCGTTGTTGCCGGTGTCGGCCGTGGCGCTGTCGACCCAATCCTCCTTGGCCAGCCTGCCGGCGATGTTGTCGGCCTGTTCGCGGTTGGGGGTGCGCCCGGCGGTGGCGGAATTTTCGCTGCCGTTATGTGTCGCGCTGTTTCGCGCGACAGGGCCGGCGATGAATATTGCGGTGGTGATCTATGTCGCCCACCTGACCGGTACGTCGCTTGGGCTGGGGGCGATGATGGCCGGTGTGTTGGTTGCGGCCCTGGCCGAATTGGGCACGCCGTCGTTGCCCGGCGCGATCAGCTTTGTGCTGTCGATCGGGCCGGTGGCGATTGCGATGGGGGTGCCGGTGGGGCCGCTGGTACTGTTGGTCGCGGTCGAGATGTTGCCCGATCTGATGCGCACGTTGGGCAATGTGGCGATGGATGTGGCGGTGACGGCCGCCGTCGATCGCACGGCGGGATAGTCAACGGCCTCCGCTCTGGCGCAGAGCGGAGGCCGCGTTTTTCGGGCTTACAGGGACTTGTCGTAGACCATGTATTCGCGGTTGACCGTGCTGTGAATTTCCCGCGCGATCGAGGTCATCCCCTGATTGTCGTCAAGGATCCAGCCTAGCTCACCCCGGCTGGCGCCGTAGCGTTCCACCGAATTACGGCGGATGTATTCGATCATCATAAAGGCCAGTTGGCTGGCCATCCGGCTCGATTGCAGGCGTTTGCGCACGCCCATCAACGGCACGCGCATCGTTCGCACCTTTGGCCGCCAGATCCACAGCAACAGTTTGATCCACCCGAGCGGCGAGGGGCGCGGCCCGATTTTGGCCAGCACTTCGTTCACATCGGGCAGTGTCATCATGAAGGCGACCGGTTCGCCGTCATATTCCGCGATATGCACCAAATCGGCCCTGACCAGCGGCTTCAGCTTTTTGGCGGTATAGGCGACTTCGGAATCGGTGATCGGCACAAAGCCCCAATTGTCCGACCACGCATCGTTCAGAATATCGAGGATGATCGCGGCTTCTTCCGAAAATTTGGACAGGTCGACACCGCGTATTTTGATCCGCGGATTCTTTTCGCCACTGGCAACAATCCGCTGGATCAGCGGTGGGAACGGTTTGGTAATGTCAATTTCATAGGTGTTGAGCCGCTTGACGGGAGCATAGCCCGCCGCCTCGATCCATGGTTGGAATTTGGCGTCATGGTGGCCCATCATAACCGTGGGCGGATGGTCATGCCCCTTGATCAACAGGCCCGGCTCTTCCCACACCGACAGGTTCATCGGTGCGACCACCCGCGTCATACCCTGCTCGCGCAGCCAATCCTCGGCCGTGGCGATCAGCGTTTGGGCAATGGCTTCGTCATCCGCCTCCAACGCGCCCCAATTGCCGGTGCCAGGGCCCATGCCCTGTTCGGCGGGTTGGGCAATCGCCAGTTCGTCGATATGCGCCGAAATCCGCCCAACAATCGCGCCATCGCGGTGGGCGAGAAACAACTGGCATCGTGCGTGTTCGTGAAAGGGATTGCCACCTGGCGCCACCTTTTCCATCTCCTCGGCCCGCAATTGCGGCACGAAGTTCGGATCGCCGGCATTGGCCTTATAGACGAAATCAACCCATTGGCCGCGCTCGGCCTTGGTGGTCACCGGCGTGATGGTGATGTTGCCCATTTGCGTAAAACTCCCGAGGTCTGAGCGCATCTCTAACCGGGACAGCGGGGGCGGGGAAGGGGTTTGGGTAAGGAAAGTTAAACAGGCCAAAGGCATGGCCCGCATCCGCGAGGGCAGGGGGGGGCGCCCCCCCTGCGTTCAAGCCTCGGGGTTAAGCCCAATCGCCTCGGTCGCGTGTGCCAACACTGCATCGGCATCCGGCTTGGCCTTTGCGGCGGCCTGTTCGGCCAAGGCGCGGCGGCGCGGGTGGCCGCTGGCGATGCCGCCCGACAGTTCCTTGACCCATGGCCATTTTGCGGCGACGTCCTCGGTATAGCCGAGGTTGAAGACCGTGGGGCTACGACCCGGGCGGTCTTTCTTGATGTAGTATGTGCCCAGAATGTGGTCCCACATGTAATTCGTGATGCCGAAATTGCCGTCTTCGTCGACGTAGTGATGCTCGTTATGGCGCTGCTTCATGTGCTGCACCCACTTCCACTTTGGCTTGAAGGCAAGGTGTTGGATGCAATGCATAAACTCATAATAACACGTGGTCAGGATCCCCGTCGCAAAGGCCATCATCGCGCCCCCCAGACCACCAATCAGCCAGCCCACCGGCAGCGTCGCAATCGCCACGGTCGGCACCGTAGTGTGCAACGCGCCGAACAGCACTTCGAGATGGTTGGGGTCCTGATGATGGTCATAGTGGATGCGTTTCCACGTGCCGGCCATCCACTTAACCTTGTACGGCCATTGTCCATGCAGGACATATTGATGCAGCATGTGCCAGAACAAAGGATAGATCAGCACCGCCGCGCCACATGCCGCCACGCTTTGGATCAACGTGGCCGGGTGGAGCGCAAACACCACCAGCGCAGCCGCCGATAACGCCAGATAGGCAATGATCGTGTAATGCTGAAAATAGGCCGAGATCAGCGTGCCCAGCGTCATCCGGTCAAGATAGTGCGAGCGTTTCCAGAACGGCAATTGGCTGTCATTTGCCGCCGGAGCCTGCGAACTATTGGTCTGTGCCACGATCTATATCCCTCGGATGCCTGCATATCGTATCTAGGAGGCCGGGGCGGCGGCGGCAATGGCCCTGTGGGGCACATTCTGGCCATCCGCCCGGGCTTGTCCGGTCATGTCGCGCTAGACCACGGCATTGCGGCGCAATTGGGGCGAGAACAGCCGACGCGATCCGGTGGGGCAATTTGTCCCTTTGCGGTTGACCGGGGCGGCGAGGTTATTCCTCTGTCCGCACCAATACGGTTTCACCGACCAGCAGAAACAGCACAAAGGGTGCCCATGCGGCGATTATGGGCGGATAACCGCCGAAATTGCCCAGCGCGAGGCTGAGGTTATCGACCACGAAATAGGTGAAGCCCAGTGCCATCCCGATCACGGCGCGGACAAACAATTGCCCGGATCGGGCAAGGCCAAACGCGGCAACCGAGCCAAGCAGCGGCATTAATAGCGCCGATAGCGGCCCCGATAATTTGTGCCACCATTTAGCGTCCAGTTCCGCCGTGCGCCGCCCGCCCTCGCGCAGCGATGTGATAACGCGGCCCAATGCGACGATGTTCATGCGATCGGCATCGGCCTGCGCGATTTCCAGCAAGCCGGGTTGCACGCCGCTCGCCACGATTATCGCGGCGCCCTTATGGACGGTGGCGCTGGCAACATCGAAGGTTTCGGGTGTGGCGAGGCGCCAGCCTGGGGCGGCATAGGTGGCGGTGGGGCTAGTGACCCGGGTGGTGACCATGCCCTGGGCATCGCGGGTATACCATGTCACGCCATCGAGTCGGATGCTGGTTCCCGAACCACTCATCGTGTCGGCGACGAGGATATTGGGGCCATCAACGACGTACACATTGCTGCGCAATGCCGCGCCGGTTGGTACCGGGCCATATTGCACATTTTGCCACGCCTTCAATTCGGCAGTGGCGTGGGTGACTATCAATTCGTTGAAGGCGAAGCTGACCCCGGTCACCACCAGAGCGGTCGCCAGCAGCGGTGCGAGGATTTGATGCGCCGACAGGCCGGCGGCCCGCATGGCGATCACTTCGCTGTTCTGGTTCAACGGAAAGAACGTGAACAGCGTGGCCAGAAGCACCGAATAGGGCAGAAACCGCGCCACCAATTGCGGCACGCGCAAGGTGACATAATGCCAGACCTGTGCCTGACCATTGCCGGCATATGCCAGAATATTGCCGCTTTCCGACAACAGATCCAGCACTTGCAGGATCATCACCAGCATGACCAGCACGCCGAGAATGCGCGTCACGAACAGGCGCGACAAATACATTGCCAGCGTCCGCGAGGGGAACAGGTCCATCATTTGCCCCGTTCTCCGGCTCGTCGTCCCGCGACCCGCCGGTCGATTAATTTGGTCAGCCATTTGCCAGTCGTGCCGGCCACCCGTTCAAGCGCACCGATTGGTTGTCCGCCCGGAATATAGGCGATGGTCCAATACATCCACGCGATGATAGCGGCGAACACCGCAAACGGCCCCCACAGCGCCAAAGCGGGGTCGATTCGGCCCAATTCAGCGACTGATTGGCCGTATTCATTGACTTTGTGATAGGCGACCACCATCACGACCGACACAAACACCCCGAGTGACGATGTCGATCGTTTTGGCGGCACCGCCAGCGCCAGCGCCAATAAGGGCAGCATCAGGATCATCACCACTTCGGCCATGCGGTAATTGAGGCTGGCAAAGGCGACCGTCCGGTCCTTTTCCGAGGTGTTTTTCGCCCAGCCGATGCTGAGCAATTCGGGGAGGACGTATTCCCGTTCGCGCCCGCCGCGCTTGCGGAATTTTTCCAGCGCCGGCAGGTCGATCGGTAAATCATGTTGGCTGAACGACAGCACGCGGGGCGACAGGCCCTTGGGGCTTTGCACGATCTGCCCATCGGTCAAACGCAGGATCACCGTGTCGGGATTTTCGCGCAGCGCGAGGAAGCGGCCCTTGCGGGCGCTGATCGACAGCACTTCGCCATCGGTTTCGTTCACCCGAGCAAAAATACCGAGCAATTCGCGGCCATCGTCGCGGCTTTTCTCGATCCGCAGGCTCATGCGGTCCTTCAGCGTGTTGAATTCGCCCACCTTGATCGACGCGCCCAGCGCGCCGGAGCGTAGTTCGAATTCAAGCTGTTCATAATAATAGCGCGACATCGGCTGAACATAGCCGACGATCAGCAAATTGAGCCCAGCCAGCCCGATGGCCATCATGAACGGGACCCGCAACAGCCGCGTATAGCTAAGTCCGACGGCGCGCATCACATCAAGTTCGCTGGTTGTGGCCAATTTGCGAAAGGCCAGCAGCACGCCGAGCAATAGCCCCAATGGGATCGCCAGCGTCGCATATTCCGGCAGCAAATTGGCCAACATGCGGAACACCACGCTGATCGGCCCGCCCTCGGTCGAGACGAATTCAAACAGGCGCAGCATCTTGTCGACGAAGAACAGCGATACCGCGATGACGAACACCGCGCACATCGGCATCAACACCAGCCGGAAAATATAGCGATCAATGGCAGTGAACAGTTTCACGGATGCATCACCGGCGTGTGGCTGCGCGAAAGGGCCGCGCCGGAACCCGCGCGATTTCCCACAAATCAACGGTGAAAATCACGTCGCACGGCACTAGGGGCGCGGGCGCGGCGATGCAAGGGGGCACCCGACGGGCGATCAAATCAGGCCTTTTCCAGCGTGCATTGCAGCGGATGCTGGTTCTGCTTGGCGCAGTCCATCACCTGATTGACCTTGGTTTCGGCCACTTCATAGGTGAACACGCCGCATACACCGACGCCCCGCTGATGCACGTGCAGCATCACCCGCGTCGCCTGTTCAAGATCCATGTTGAAAAACCGCTTCAACACCATCACGACGAATTCCATCGGCGTATAATCGTCGTTCAACAGCAGCACTTTGAACTGGCTCGGCTTTTTGGGCTTGGCGCGGGCGCGGGTGGCCAGACCGATTTGACCTTGGCCACCGGTATCGTCGTCGCGGTCCCCGTCGGGGCCGGCGGTAACCGCCTGTGACATGGGAACGGCGGGGAAAGTGATTTGCAGAGTCGACATCGTCGCGGAATACCGCGAATCAGGGGTGCAGGACAAGCGCGTGTGTCCACTATCCATGCAACAAGCCCGCCAGACCGGAAAACCGGGCCGACGGGCTGTGTCGCGGGCCAGATGTGCGGCTTGCGGCGAACAGGGCCGCAAGCCAGCGCGATCAGGCGACGGTCTTGACCTTTTCCACCGCGAGGGTGACACGGCCGGAAATCGGCTGCACCGCTTCGGTGGCCAGCTTCATCAGGGTTTCGGAATGCTTCGAGCCATAGGCCACGGCTTCGTCGAAGTGCTTCTTCACGAGGTCGTTCTGCAGCTTCAGGAAGTCGGTCGGGCTCTTGGCAGCAGCCAATTCCTTGACTTCGGTGGTCAGCGCTTCAAAGTTCGTGCGGCTTTCGGCGACCAGCGAGGTGGTCAGTTCTTGCAGGCCCGAGGCCAGGATCTTGCCGGCTTCGACCATCGCTTCGACGTTGCCCTTGGCGAAGTCGTTGTAATCGCCATAGGCCGAGGTGCTCTTTTCATAGGCGGCCTTGGTCTTTTCCTGCAGGTCAGCAAAAGCGGTCTGGAACGGAGCGGTGAAATCGAAGGTCGGGAAGGTGGTCATGGTGCTCTCCTCTGACGACGCGAAGGTCATCCAGTTGCGGGTCTTGGTAGGTTTCGAAGGCGCTGCCGGCGCAGCGGGCGTCGGCGATACCTGAGCCGAGGGAGCGACAGGCTCCACCAACTCAGGCGTTTTGGCGACGACCGGAACCGCCGGAGCAGCTTCGACCTTCGCGACGGCAACGGGTGCCGGTTCGGGTAATTTTTCGGCAATCTTTGGTGCGGGCTGCGGTGCGGCGGTTGCCGTAACAGGCGCAGCGGGCGCCTTGGCCCTTGCGGGGCGGTTCATCGGTGTCTTGGCTTTGGTCATCTGCTCAACAGCCCTAGCTTGCGGTCCGGACCAACAAGGCCAACGAACCTGACACGCTAAACCGCCCATCAGAGCCGGCCAAACGCATCGCCTTTGTTGCACTGCACAAATAGGCGAAATTTTCGGGCCGTCAAGAAAAATTGTGCAGTGCAGCAATCTCCCCTAGGGGATCAAACCAAGTGACAACGCGTAAGAAGTGTGATCGGCCAAAATTCCGCCGGTCCGGGCAAATTTTTGACAAAATGGCGACATCGCGCGACGCGTTAGACGCAGGTTGCGCCCACGCTGGATCGCGGATTTATATTGCGTTTGCGAAGAAGGATTTAGCGTTGGCGCACATAGGTGCCAGGCGCATCGCCCAGCCCCTTGTCGCCCCGTCCGCCTGGCACGCGCTTGCCCTTGGCGGGTACCTCGCCCGGCACCTGACCACGCAGCCAGCTCAGCCAGTGCGGCCACCAGCTGCCCGGTGTTTCCTTCGCCCCGGTGACAAAGGCCTCGAGCGATGGCGCTGTGCCATCGCCGGTCCAGAACTGATATTTCCCCGCTGTCGGCGGGTTGACCACGCCAGCGATATGCCCCGACCCCGCCAGCACAAAGGTGTGCGGCGCATGGGTCAATTGCCGAGTAAGGCGCCATACGCTTT
>CAIOKP010000307.1 GCA_903858875.1 uncultured Sphingomonadales bacterium | reverse complement strand
TGCCGCGATGCAGCAGGCCGACATGCGGATCGACACGTTCGACAATTTCACCATCCAGTTCGGTCACCATACGCAGCACGCCATGGGCGGCCGGATGCTGGGGACCAAAGTTGATCGTGTAATTGGTGATGATCTCGTCGCCAGTGGTTGGCGACTGTTCGAGGCTCAGGCTCACTTTGCGCCTCCCTCATTGGCGGCTTTTTCATCGCCGGGCAGAATGTATTCCGCACCTTCCCACGGGCTCATGAAATCGAACTGGCGCAGATCCTGTGCCAGACGCACCGGTTCATACACCACGCGCTGCTCCTCTTCAGAATAGCGCAATTCCTGATAGCCGGTCAGCGGGAAATCCTTGCGGAACGGATGGCCTTCGAAACCATAGTCGGTCAGAATGCGACGAAGATCCGGATTGCCGGCGAACACGACGCCGAACATGTCATAGACTTCGCGCTCCAGCCAACCGGCGACGGGCCACAGCGTCGTCACTGTCGGAACAGCGGCGTCTTCGGCAGCGTTCACCTTCACCATAATCCGGTGGTTTTTGGTCAGCGACAGCAGCATGTAAACAACCTCAAACCGCTCGGCGCGATCTGGATAGTCAACACCGGCGATTTCCATCAGTTGCTGATATTCGTGGTCGTCACGCAAGGTACGCAGCGCGTCCTCGATCGAATCGCGCGCGACAGTGATCACCACCTCGCCATGCGTTTCGTGCGAGGCGATCACCTTGTCACCCAACACTGCGACCAGCGCATCAAGCACGCCATCGTTGCTGGCGAACTTCGGGGCGGAATGCAGAACCGTCATGCTTCCTCTCCCCTCAACGCTCAATGGTACCGGCGCGGCGGATTTTCCGCTGCAACTGCATCACGCCGTACAAAAGCGCTTCGGCAGTCGGCGGACAGCCGGGCACGTAGATATCTACAGGTACGATCCGGTCACAACCGCGCACCACCGAATAGGAATAGTGGTAATAGCCACCACCATTCGCACATGACCCCATCGAGATCACGTACTTCGGGTTAGACATCTGGTCATAGACCTTACGCAAGGCCGGGGCCATCTTGTTGCACAGTGTGCCGGCCACGATCATCACGTCCGATTGACGCGGGGAAGCGCGCGGCGCAGCACCAAATCGCTCCATGTCATAGCGCGGCATATTCACGTGGATCATTTCGACCGCGCAACAGGCCAGACCAAAGGTCATCCACCACAGCGACCCGGTACGAGCCCACTGAAACAGATCCTCGGTCGAGGTGACAAGGAACCCCTTGTCCGCCACTTGCGCGTTCAGATCGTTGAAAAACGCCTGATCGGGCGCCACAAGCTGGCCATTTGCGGCCATGATGGGCTCAGAGGTGAGTATATTGCTCATTCCCAGTCCAAAGCCCCTTTCTTCCAGGCATAGGCATAGCCGATGATCAATTCGGCCAGAAACACCATCATGGTGGTCCAGCCAGCCCAACCGGTTTCGCGCAGGCTGACCGCCCATGGAAACAGGAAGGCGGCTTCCAGATCGAAGATGATGAAGAGAATCGCCACCAGATAGAATCGCACATCAAACTGACTGCGCGGATCTTCAAAGGCGGGGAAACCGCACTCATATTCGGAAAGCTTGTCCGCGCTCGGCTGATGCGAGCCCGTCAGGCGCGCCACCAGCATAGGCAGAAAGACGAAGGCCGTGGATAGTCCCAAGGCAATGCCAAGGAAAATCAAAATCGGCAGGTATTGCGACAGGTCGATCACGCGCTGACTCGCATATTAATGAGGGCTTTGGAGGGCACTAGTCCGGCTAGGCGGGTGGCGCAAGGGGTGCATTGCCCAATATGTGCAACAGCAACACCCATCCACATCCGTCCCGGTGATAATATCACGCATTAACCCGGATTTCCGCCCCTCCGCATTAACAAATAGGCCACATTGCCAATGTCGCGTTGCAGCACTATCTTGGGGATCGAGGAAAAAGCACAAACGCCTTTTAGAGAGGGAACCTGAACGATGGCACAGATTTCTGCGAACGATCCGATTGTCATTCTGGCCGTTGCCCGCACCCCGATGGGCGCGATGCAAGGCGCGCTGGCCGATGTTGCCGCTACCGACCTTGGCGCTACGGCGGTCAAGGCCGCGGTGGAGCGCGCAGGTGTCGCGCCAGCTGATATCGAGCGTCTTTATATGGGCTGCGTCCTGCCCGCC
>CAIOKP010000306.1 GCA_903858875.1 uncultured Sphingomonadales bacterium | reverse complement strand
GTGGCAGGGGAAAAGCACAAGCGGGTGGGTGTGACGAGCGCCTGCATCGGGTCGGGCGTGCCCAGCACGACGGCGCTACGCTGGTTAAGTGTGCTGGAAACCCGTGGCTTGGTTGAACGTGAATATGACGAACAAGATGCGCGCCGGTCATTCGTTCGGCTGACCCCAAAGGGGCGCGAATGTATGGTGACGTATTTGTCGTTTGGTCAGAATTGACCGCAGCGCCCCTAACCTGTTGAAAAACCCCAAGCGCCAGCTAAATCTTGACGCTATTTCCCGGCCAGGCGATTTCGCCCAGCCGGGAACATAAACCGTTTAGAAAGACAGGCGGCCAAAGGCTGACTTACCAGCGTAGCGCGCCGAATCACCCAGCATTTCCTCGATACGGATCAACTGGTTGTACTTGGCCAACCGATCGGACCGCGCGAGCGACCCGGTCTTGATCTGACCACAGTTCGTGGCAACCGCGAGGTCGGCAATCGTCGCATCCTCGGTCTCGCCCGAACGGTGGCTCATCACGGCGGTATAGCCAGCGCGCTGGGCGATCGAGACGGCCTCCAGCGTTTCGGTCAGCGTGCCGATCTGGTTGACCTTGACCAACAGCGAATTGGCGAGACCCTTTTCGATGCCCATCGTCAAACGCTTGGGGTTGGTGACGAACAGATCGTCGCCGACCAGTTGCACCTTGTGGCCAATCTTGGCGGTCAGGGCGGCCCAGCCTTCAAAATCGTCTTCGCCCATGCCGTCCTCGATCGAGATGATCGGGTAATCGGCAGCCAGAGCGGCGAGGTAATCCGCCATCTGCACCGGGCTCAACGACAAGCCTTCGCCGGTGATCTCGTACTTGCCGTTCTTGAAGAACTCGGTCGCGGCGCAATCGAGCGCGAGCAGGATGTCGCTGCCCAGCTTGAAGCCGGCCTTTTCGATCGAGGTTGAAACGAAATCTAGCGCAGCGCGGGTGCTGGCGATGTTGGGGGCAAAGCCGCCTTCGTCGCCAACCGAGGTTGACAGCCCCTTTTCCGCCAGCCCCTTTTTCAGCGTATGGAAGATTTCCGAACCCCAACGCACAGCTTCAGCGATGCTGTCCGCGCCGACCGGCATGATCATGAATTCTTGGAAATCGATCGGGTTATCAGCATGTTCGCCGCCGTTGATGATGTTCATCATTGGCACCGGCAAGACATGCGCCGAAACGCCGCCAACATAAGTGTACAACGGCATACCGCGCGCATCCGCCGCGGCCTTGGCCACGGCCAGCGACACGCCGAGAATCGCGTTGGCGCCCAAACGGCTCTTGTTTTCCGTGCCGTCCAACTCGATCATCGCATAATCGATGTCGCGCTGATCTTCGGCGTCGATACCGGCCAGCGTTTCAAAGATCTCGCTGTTGACGGCCTCAACCGCCGCCAGCACGCCCTTGCCCATATAGCGATCCTTGTCGCCATCGCGCAGTTCCACGGCCTCATGCGCGCCGGTCGAAGCGCCTGATGGCACTGCGGCACGGCCAAAGCTGCCGTCTTCGAGCAGAACGTCTACCTCGACCGTGGGATTGCCACGGCTGTCCAGAATTTCGCGAGCGTGAATGTCGATAATTGCAGTCATGGCGGGTTCATCTCCTATCGGCCAAGGTCTCGGCCACCTGACAAGGCATCCCTTAACAGGCAACCCTTGGCAGGCAAGCTGCATTGCAGCATGATACACACTGCGAGCCGATGCTCTTCGTATTCATCGAAGTGATTCTTACCCGGCACGCGCAGAACAAGGAATATTGCCATGGCCAAGAAGTCTGCCCCCATTGTCGACGCCGGTGCCGAAGACATCCAGACCGCCCCAATCGCGGCAAGTGTTGACGTTGCAACCGCCGATGTGGCTGCCGAAACTGCGACCGATGGCGTGAAGGCCAAGTTCAGCAAGGCGCTGGACGATGCACGGACCGGCGCTTTGGCGCTGAGCAAGGATTTGCAGGACAAGGCCGCGCCCTATCGCGAAAAGCTGTCCAACGCGGATTTCACCGCAGAGGCCAAGGCTATCGGCGAGCAGGCCAAGGAACGCGCAATGGCGCTGGCCGCCGATGGC
>CAIOKP010000305.1 GCA_903858875.1 uncultured Sphingomonadales bacterium | reverse complement strand
GTTTTACGGCACCGACATCCTCGTTGTCGACTGCCTCCGGCGCGATCCGCATCCGACCCATGCGCATCTCGCCATGTCGCTCGAGCTGACCGAAGCCTGTCGGGCGAAGCGTGCCGTGTTGACCCATCTCGACAAAAGCATGGATTACGCCACGGTCAGCCGTGAATTGCCGGCCCATGTCGAGGTCGGTTACGATGGATTGGTGGTCGCGGTATGACCGGTGGCATCAGCACGGGCCAACTGATCGGGTTGATCGGCGTATCTTTGGCTTTGATGCTGGTTTGGCGTAATTTGGCGGGGATGCGTTTGCGACCGCGACAGATGATCGGCATGGGGCTGATCTGGGTGGTGATCTTTGTGTTGTTGGCGGTGATTGCCGGCCAGTATGCGTTATGAGTGAGGCTGCGCTACTGGCGATATTTAACATAATACATATTATCACACCCGACTGTATGCGATGCAAAGCCCGTTAAATTGCTAAGGGATCAGAAGCCCGGAATCGCCATAGCTGTAAAATCGATAGCCCTCGTCGATGGCATAACGATACGCCTCCTGCATCCGATCGAGCCCCATCAGCGCAGATATCAGCATAAACAGCGTCGATTTTGGCAGATGGAAATTGGTCATCAACCCATCGATGGCCTTAAACCGATAGCCTGGCGTGATAAAAATCGCCGTGTCGCCGGCAAAGGCCCGGATGATGCCATCCTCGCCAGTTGCGCTTTCCAGTAGACGCAGAGATGTTGTCCCGACCGCAATCACGCGCCCGCCTGCCGCACGCACGGCATTCAGCCGATCCGCGGTCGCAACATCGATCTCGCCCCATTCCGCATGCATGGCGTGATCTGCCGTGTCGGTGGCCTTGACCGGCAAAAACGTCCCGGCGCCAACATGTAGCGTTAGGAATTCAGATTTGATTTCAGCGTTTTCGAGCGCACTGATCAATTCCGGCGTGAAGTGCAAGGCCGCCGTTGGCGCAGCGACGGCACCATCCGCACGGGCGAACATCGTTTGATAATCGTGCCGGTCAGCCTCGTCGGTCGGGCGCTTGCCGGCGATATACGGCGGCAAGGGCATGGTCCCTGCCCGTTCCAGCAGCACTTCGACCGGTTCCTCACCATGAAACGCCAAAGTCCAACTGCCGTCCTCGTGCAACGCCTCTGCGGTCGCCGCCACATCAGCCGGGAACGCGATCACATCGCCAACCCGCAACCGTTTGCCATTTTTCACAAAGGCCTGCCAACGTCGCAGATCGATCCGCTTGTGCAAGGTAGCGCCAATCTTGGCCTTACCGCCGGTGTCGGACGTGCGCACGCCAACCAATTGCGCCGGAATCACCCGCGTATCATTGAACACCAGCACATCACCGGCACGTAGACAGGAAGGCAAGTCCGCCACAGTGCGGTCGACAAACGCGCCTTCCCTGGGCACGATCAACATCCGCGCGGAATCACGCGGGGACGCTGGACGCAGAGCGATATTGGCCTGCGGCAGGTCGAAATCGAATAGATCGACGCGCAAGCTTAGCCCCTCGCCCGCTCGATCAGTTTGAGTGCGATGAGTTGAGTTGATCGACCGAGATCTTCGCGGCGGCCATAGGCGTGCGGATCACCGGGACCGGCTTGTGATCGCTGGCGATCGAGGCCTGGATGATCTTGGTCGGGTTGCTGGGCGGTTCGCCGCGCACGATGGCATCGGCAATATCCATGCCCGCAATCACGCGGCCAAAATTGGTATAATGATGGTCCAACGCAAAGTGTGGATAAAACACGATAAAGAACTGGCTGTTGGCGGTATCAGGCTGATCTGTGCGGGCCATCGACACGGTGCCACGGACATGCGGCAACGTATTGAATTCAGCCTTGAGGTCCGGCAATTTCGACCCACCAGCGCCCGTTCCGGTCGGATCGCCGGTCTGCGCCATAAAGCCTTCGATCACGCGGTGAAAGATGATGCCGTCATAAAAACCCTGCCGCGTCAGTGTTTTGACCCGCTCCACATGGGTTGGCGCCCATTTGGGCTCCATCCGGATCGCCACGCGCCCGCCGTTCGACAGGTCGAGCAGCAGCACATTGTCGGGATCATGCGTGATGTCGGCATCGACCTTGGCGCTCAACTGCGCGGCGGGCGCCGTCGGCACGGGTTTCACCTCGCCCAGCTTGGGGTGATGAGCGCAAGCCCCGGTGGACAACAGCACCATCCCCAGCGTCAGGGACAAAGCCAGTTTGGGCGCGACATTAGCAAACGAAGGACGGTTCATGGTGTTCTCTTGCAAAGCTGGCACTGCCGATAGCGGTGCATGCCTGTCGTGGCAATGAACGTTGCGCGCAAAATACGCGCAAAGCCCGGTTCAATCGTCGCCTTGCCGCCCGACCTCTTCAATCCGCGACAGTAATTCGACGCGAACGGTCGGGCTGACGAATTTGGTGACATCGCCGCCAAACAGCGCGATTTCCTTTACCAGCTTGGAGGCGATCGGTTGCAGGCCGACATCCGCCATCAGGAACACCGTCTCGATATTGGCGTTCAGCTGTTGGTTCATACCCGCCATTTGGTATTCATATTCAAAATCCGCCACCGCGCGCAGACCGCGAATGATGACATTGGCCCCCTGCTTTTCAGCGAATTTCATCAACAGCGCGTTGAAGCCGACCACATCGACATTCTCGATACCCAACATCGCGACTTCGCGTTTGACGGTGGCGATGCGTTCATCGGGCGAGAACAGCGGGTTTTTTGAAGGGTTGGTCGTCACGCCGATGATCAGCCGGTCGACCAGCTTGGCCCCGCGACGGATGATGTCGGCATGTCCCAGCGTGATCGGGTCGAAAGTGCCCGGGTAAACGCCGATCCTCTCTGCCCGCATGATTACCGGTCCCGTTCGACGATAAATCGTGCCAGAGCGCGCAGCAGATCCGCCTCCGCGCCATGGTTCGACAGGTGGCTGATCGCCTGATCGACCAGCATCCGGGCCTGTTCGCGCGCGCGTTCCGGGCCGAGCAGCGAGACGAATGTTTCCTTGCCCTGCCCCGCATCCTTGCGCAACGCCTTGCCAGCGGCGGCCTCGTCACCTTCGTAATCGAGCAGGTCGTCGGCAATCTGAAACGCCAGGCCGATGTCGCGGGCATAGGCGCGCAAATGGCGGCGCCCTTCGACCGAAACCTTGCCCAATACCGCGCCCATTTCCACCGCTGCGCCCAGCAAAGCGCCGGTCTTCAACTGCTGCAACCGCGATACGGTAGCGAGGTCGAAACTGGCGGTTTCGGCGGCGATGTCCATCATCTGGCCGCCGGCCATGCCATTTTGCCCGCTGGCCACCGCCAGTGTGGTCACCAATTCGATGCGGGTAAACGGATCGCCGCTGGTGGCGGTATCGGCCAAGACTTCAAACGCAAAACATTGCAACGCGTCGCCTGCCAGCACCGCCGTCGCCTCGTCAAAGGCCAGATGCAGCGTCGGCTTGCCATGGCGCAGCGCGTCATTGTCCATACAAGGCAAATCGTCGTGGATCAGCGAATAGACATGTACCGATTCGATCGCGATCCCGGCCCGCACCGCCGCTTGCCGATCAACACCATACATATCAGCCGTCGCGGCCAGCAACAACGGGCGCACCCGCTTGCCGCCACCGATCGCCGCATAGCGCATCGCTTCAACCAAGCGCGCGCGCTGATCCTCTGGCACCGACAACAGCGAATCGAACGCAGAGTCGATCTCTTGCTGGATGCGCGTCAGCCCATCGGCCAGCAAGGAATTGGGTACGATGGCCAAGGTAGACATCCTTTAGCGTTCCGTATCATCAAGAGGGCGAGTCCCGGTAGGCACGCCATCTGGCCCGGCGACGATTCGCTGAATACGGGCCTGCGCCGCGTCCAACCGCGCCTGGCACGCATTGCGCAATGCCTCGCCACGTTCATACAAGGTGATAGAATCGTCGAGTGGGACATCGCCACTTTCAAGGCGACGCACAACCTCCTCGAGCGCACGCAAAGCCTCTTCAAAACTGAGGGTTGCG
>CAIOKP010000304.1 GCA_903858875.1 uncultured Sphingomonadales bacterium | reverse complement strand
GCGTACCAATGCGATAACAACTGGTTCTGGCCATAATCGAACGACAGCGGCAAGACCGCCAACGCCCGGTCCTCCTCGCCCAACCCCAGATAGCTGGCGACACTTTGCGCCCCCAGCCACATATTGGCGTGGGACAACATGACGCCCTTGGGCCGCCCGGTCGAACCACTGGTATACAGGATGGCGGCCAGTTCCTGCGGATCAGCCGAGGACGGCGGCAATGCCGCGCCCAAGGCCGCCGCCGCCAAGGCCTCGCCCTCACCCAGCACAACGCAGCCAGCCGGCACATCGCCCGGCTCCAGCGCGGCCAGCCGCGCCGGGGTGCCGATCAAGACACTGGCACCGCTATCGGCCAGAATATGCGCGACCTGCGCCCGTTTCAGCAAGGGGTTGATCGGCACATGCACCATGCCCGCCCGCGCCGCCGCCAGGGGCATCAGGCAAGTCACCTCCCCCTTGGCCGCCCAGGTCGCCACCCGCGCGCCCACCAGTCCCGCGCCCCCAACACATGGCGCGCCAAAATGCGCACACAGCCAGCCAGCGATCCGACCGACACGCTCTGTTAAATCATTGTAACTAAGAGTGCCCTCACGCAGCACCAATGCCGGTGCCGTCCCCCGCCCTCGCAAGGCCAGATGGTCGATGGGCAAGGTGTTGGCTTCGGATAGGGTGCGGACGATGTTCATGAATTCTCTGATCGGATGTGCCGGGTGATCCTCGTCAGCTATCACGTTAACCTTAACGAAGTGCAAGGAGATCCCGCCGTGGCCATGCTGTTGCAGGCGCCGATGGCGACGGCGCCGTTCGACCGGTTGGCGTGGTTTCAGGGCTTGGTGGCGGACTGCGGCGTGCGGCCCTTGCTGGCCTTGGCGCGCGATGGGGATGCGGTGGCGGTCCTGCCGCTGGCGCAGGGGGCGGATGGACTGGTGCCACTGGCCAACTGGTATTCCTTTCGCGTCCAGCCGATATTCAGCCCCGGCGCGGATGCGGTCGCCTTGTTGACCGCGATCGCCCGCGATCTGGCCAACCGCGCCGACCGGGTGACGCTGTGGCCACTGCCCGATGGCGCGGCCGGCGCGCTGACCACAGCATTTCGCGCTGCCGGCTGGTTTGTGACGCGGGCGGCTTGCGATACCAACCATACGCTGATCGTCGGTGGGCGGTGCTATGCCGACTATCTGGCGACGCGGCCCGGCCCGCTGCGCACGACGTTGAAGCGCAAGGCCAAGAAGGTCGCGATCACGCTCTACGACCATTTCACGCCCGAGGCATGGGGGCATTACGAAACGGTCTATGCCGCCAGTTGGAAGCCCGAAGAAGGTTCCCCCGCCTTCTTGCGCCACTTTGCCGCGGCCGAAGGCGCCGCTGGCCGCCTGCGGCTTGGGGTGGCGCATGGCGAAGTGGATGGCGTCCACCGGCCGGTTGCAGCACAATTATGGACAGTCGAGGCCGGCACCGCCTTCATCCACAAATTGGCCTATATCGAGGCCGCCAAGCCTTTATCGCCCGGCACCAGCCTGTCCGCCGCGCTGTTTGAACACGTGATCGACCGCGACGGCGTGGCCGAGATCGATTTTGGCACCGGCGATGATCCCTACAAGCGCGACTGGATGGAAGCGGAGCGGATGCGGTACCGAATGGTGATGGTATGCCCGACATCGCTCCGCCAATGGCCTTCAATCGCGCGCAGTTTGGCAAAGCGGCTTGTCCGGGGGGGGAGCGGTGGCTAGACGATTTGGCAACTTCGTCACGCTATAGGCCGGGGCATGGGTATGCGATCCCATCACCGGCCCGCTTATCCAGCCCAACAGGGGACTTATGCAAAACGACACCGATCACCTGCTCCGTCGCATTCTGACCGACGTTTTGGGGCTGAAACCCGGCCAGGCGGAGGGCTTTACCGCCGATACCGGCCTGTTCGGCCATTTGCCGGAACTGGATTCGATGGCGGTGGCAGGACTGCTGACCGAAATTGAGGATCGGATGGATATCGTCATCGATGATGATGACGTCGATGGCGATTTACTGGGCGATTATGGTGCGTTGCTGGCCTTTTGTTCGGCCAAACGACGATTAAACTGATATTTGAGGGGCTTTCGGGGTGCGACACACAATCGGATGGCCTTGCCCGTTGCCTGGCGGCGGGACGGCACAAGAACTGGCACTGATATTCGACGCGGAGGGTGCCTTGCGCTCGGCCAGTCGCGTGCTGATTGTGCCCGCACTATTCGATGAAGGCAACAAGATGCGCCGCTTTACGGTAGAGGTGATGCGGCGGCTGGCGATGTCTGGCGTGGGTTGCGTCCTGCCCGACTTGCCCGGTTGCAACGAAAGCCTGTTGCCGCTCGAAACGCAAAGCCCCGGCGACTGGCAATTGGCGATGGAAGGCGCCTTGCACCATTTCGGCTGTACCCATGCGCTGTCGATCCGTGGCGGGGCGCTGGTGGCGCCGC
>CAIOKP010000303.1 GCA_903858875.1 uncultured Sphingomonadales bacterium | reverse complement strand
CGTACGTTTTCGTGATGTGTTTTTGTTCTGTATATTGGGTGCGCAGTTTTCTTCCGGCGCGTCGGAAGGTTTCAGTGCACGGCGTTTTGAATCGGCCCCAGAATCCGGCACAGTTTCGATGGCTGCGAGCATGGCGGAAAGCGCCTCGCGGATAGCGATCAGTCGCTCGATGCTGGTGATCCTCGCCGTGCGGCCATTGGGCAGAATCGTCTCCGCCCGCTCGCGCAAGGCCTCGTCGCCCGCCTCGCGGATGCGCTGCCCCAACTGGCGGATCTCGGCGCGGCATTGCTGGATGGCGCGGGCCTGAAGCTCCAGCGCCGCCGCCTTGGCCTGCAGTTCAGTGAAGCGATCTACCAATGGCGAAAGATTGATCCCCGCCGCCCAGATGATGGCGCCACACTGCCGGTCACCGGCGCGCTCGCCGTTGATTCCGGCATTGCGGATGATGAAGCCGGCATGCTCCAGTTCGCGCTCGGCAGAATTGATCGAGCGTGGCGTCAGGCCCAGGGCCTCGGCGAAGCGACAGGCCTGCGTCCAGACCGCGCAGATGCGCCCGGACAAGTAGTCGCCATCCATCGTCTTGAGGACATAATGGCGCACCAGCGCGACTGCCGTCGAGGAAAGGCCGAAGCCCGGTCGTGCAACCTGCTCGAACAAGCGCAACATGTCGAATCGGGTCGTGCCCGCTGGCAAGCCGCTATGGGCAAGGGTAGTGCTCATGGGAGCCCTCCCTTCCATTCAATGCTTGCCCGCGATTCCGCGGCAAGGTAATCTGATCTTGTAGCTGCCCAGCTATGCTATGGACCGTTGCGGAGGGTTGCACCCCTCCCAACGGTCTTTCGGTGACCGCAGATTCGCTTGTTGCGCGTTTGGCGCTTCTTGCGCGTTCTGCGCGTAACCGACGGTTCTGAAGGTCGTTTTCGCCCCAAAGAGAGGTGTGCCGACTTTTGTGCCTGTGCGGGTTGCGCGCCAATGCGTCTGTTGCGCGTTCTGCGCGGGGCGTAAGGGCATGAAAATGGAGAGAATTACGGGAATTCAGGCGTTTGGAAATTGGCAGGTCCGGGTTTGCTAAACCGTCGTGCTGATAATTCGGCACCGAGAGTTCGAATCTCTCCGTCTCCGCCACCATCTTAAAATCAATACCTTAGGTCCACAGCGAGCCAGATATTGGCCCGCTGGTGCTTCGGGGCTCCGTCGCGAAGGGAATCGAGCGGGCCAGTTTATTGGCGGTGGATTGACCAAAGCGGCCCAACAGCAAGCCGCCGAAATGACGCCAATGTTCGCGTGAAGCCAGGTGTTATAGGTAAAGTTTCGCAATATCGGCATCGGTCCGATTGCCGCGGATGTCCAGTTTGGCCAATTCGGCTTCTAATGCGCTGAGCTCGGCGTTGGATAAGGCAACTTGCGCAGCCCCAAGATTTTCCGTGATCCGTGCCTCGCTGCGCATACCGGGAATGGGTACGATGAAATCCTCCTTGGCCAGCATCCATGCCAGCGACACCTGTGCCGGGGTTGCATGCTTTTCCATCGCAAAACGGCGCAAAAGGTCGAGCAAAGGCTGATTGGACACCACATTGGCGTCGGCAAAGCGGGTGATCACACGACGAACATCGTCGCCTTCATAGCGCGTGCCAGCTTGAAATCTGCCAGACAGAAAACCGCTCGCCATCGGGGAAAAAGCCACAAAGCCGATGTTCATGGCCTTGCACAACGGGATCACGTCGCGCTCGAACATCCGCTCCATCAACGAATATTCGCTCTGGATAGCAGTCAGTGGACATATGGCGTGGGCGCGGCTGATCTGTTCCACGCTCGCCTGGGATTGGCCCCAACCGCCGATTTTCCCCTCAGCGATCAGCTTGCCCATGCATTCGGCAATCACCTCGACGGGGATCTTGTCGCTGACACGGTGCTGATAATACAGCTCGACATGATCCACCCCCAGTCGTTTGAGCGAAGCATCCAGATGGCGGCGGATCTGCTGTTCGGCGGTGTTGCCGGCGCTCTCCTCAAGGATCACGAATTTCGTGGCGATGCTGACTTGATGCCGGATCGGGCGCAACGCCTCGCCAACCAATACCTCATTGTCACCGGCGGCATAGCCTTCCGCGGTGTCGAAATGGGTGCAACCCAGATCATGGGCAAAGCGGATCAAGCGGTGGGATTCTGTGCGGTCCGGCGTCGCGCCATAGCCATGGCTAAAGCCCATACAGCCCATGCTGACTGCCGAAACCTCAAGGTTTCTTAGTTTGCGCGTCTTCATGATGCCTCTCGGTCTGTGCTGGGTTTAGCGGCCTGTGGCCTGTTGCAATGCGGCGGGATAGCGGTCCCCCACAACGCCCATAACGGTGATCGCATCGTCGATCGCTGTCACATCGTGACTGGTGAGCATCACATTGGCCGCAGCGAGATTTTCGGCCAGCCGATGCAACTTGGTGGTGCCGGGGATCGGCACAATGCTTGGCCCGCGCGCCAACAGCCAGGCCAGCGCGACTTGCGCCGGCGTTGCCTCCTTGGCGGCACCCACCTGCGCCAACACATCGACGACACCGCGATTGGCCTTCAAAGCCGCAGGCGTGAAACGCGGTAACATACCGCGATTATCGTTGTCGGTGAAGGTCGCGGTGTCGCTGATCGCGCCGGTCAGATAGCCGCGTCCCAGCGGGCTATAGGGCACAAAACCAATGCCCAATTCGGCGCAGAGCGGCAACACCTCGTCCTCAGGCTCGCGCCACCAGATCGAATATTCGCTTTCCACCGCTGCCACAGGCTGTACGGCATGGGCGCGGCGGATCGTGTCAGCGCCCGCTTCTGACAGGCCAAAATGCTTCACCTTGCCCTCGGCGATCAGGTCGCGCACCGTGCCAGCCACATCCTCAATCGGCACTTCGGGGTCAACGCGGTGCTGATAATAGAGGTCAATCGCCTCGACCCGTAGCCGCCGCAAGGAGGCCTCGGCCGCCGCGCGAATCCGTTCGGGCCGGCTATTGGTGGCGCCCGGTGCGGCGAACGGATTGGCCAGGTCAAAGCCAAATTTGGTAGCGATGATCACCCGCTCCCTGAATGGTTCCAGCGCCTCGCCAACCAGTTCTTCATTGGTAAAGGGGCCATAGACCTCGGCAGTGTCAAAAAATGTCACCCCACCCTCAACGGCGGCGCGCAACAGTGCCACCATCGATGCGCGATCTGGCGCCGGCCCGCGATGGTAGTTCAACCCCATGCAGCCAAAGCCTACCGCCGAGACCTCGGGGCCATGGTGGCCCAATCTGCGCTTCTGCACCGTCTGCTCCCCGTTCTTGCTGTCAAACCTCTAGCAGGAATGTATTGTGAGAATTAGATGGGGTTTTTAGCAAACCTTTGTGAAAAATTCTCAAGAATGACCCATCCCAAATTCGACGATATCCAAGCCTTGATCACCGTCGCCCGCGAACGCAGCTTTACGCGCGCCGCAGCCCAGATGCGCGTGTCACCGTCGGCGCTGAGCCACACCATTCGCAAGCTGGAGGAGCAATTGGGCACGCGGCTACTCAACCGCACAACGCGCAGTGTTGCGCCGTCCGAAGCGGGCGAGCGCCTGATCCAGATCGTGGGCCAGAAATTTGCCGAAATCGACGAAGGGCTCAAATCTTTGGCGCAGAAGAGCCAAAGCTCTGCCGGAGCCGTGCGAATAACCATGGAGGACTATGCCCTGACGTCGCTAGTTTGGCCTAAACTGCGCTGGTTCTTGGGACAATTTCCCAATATTCACATCGAAATCGTCACTGAATATCGCCTGACCGACATTGTGGCCGAACGGTTTGACGCAGGGATCCGGCTGGGCGGAATCGTCGATAAAGATATGATTGCGGTGCCGATCGGCCCACAGGAACGCATGGCGGCCGTAGCGTCCCCCGCCTATCTGTCCCGCCAGCCAGCGCCAAAAACGCCGCATGACCTGCTCGATCACAACTGTATCAACTTGCGTCTGCCGACGCATGGCGGGATCTATGCGTGGGAATTTGAAAAGGACGGCAGCGCGTTTCACGTCAAGGTCAATGGTCAACTCACGTTCGGCCATGCAGCACCGATCGTACAAGCGGCGCTTGATGGCTTTGGTATTGGTTATGTCCCTTGGGGTATGGTGGCCGAACCCGTCGCGCGAGGGCAATTGGTGCTGCTGCTCAAAGAATGGATGCCGCCCTTCACCGGCTACCACCTCTACTATCCGAGCCGCCGGCTGCCCACAGCCGCCTTTGCGCAATTGGTCGAAGCCCTGCGCTATCGTGGGTAGTGAGCGCTAACAAGGCGCGGTATTGATACCTCCATGGATACGCATAGCCGCATGTAAATGATGCCAGCAACATCTAGAAGCCGTTGGCCATTATCATGGGCGCCGGAATGTCCACAATTGGATGTGTCGAACATACCAGAGAATGTCGTCTTTTACGTCGCTCGTCGTCAAAATCGGTAATACCATACCGGGAGAAGCGCCACCCCAATGGCAACTGCCTGAAGGCCCAAGATAGTCAGCGCGCCGGTTCGATCACTGCGCAGTCTACGTAAGACGCACCATGCAATGAACGGGATTTGTCCGGCAACCAGTAATTGGAAGAGGTGCGCCGCTGCGCCCTCATCTGGTTCTTGCCCGATACCGAATAGGATGATTTTGCCCAGTACTACCACGAGCGCAAGTGAAGACATTGCGATAGGAATAAAGGCGCTGGGTGCGCGAACCAAGATATTAGCCGTGCGATGATAGGTTCCCATTATCTTCCCTCCTCGATAAAACCGCTCTTTTGCCTGCGCCTAGTACTTCCAATGAGCACACTCTCCATCAGAACGAGGGATCTTTCGGGGAGGCAGGCCAGCCCCATTCCTGTCGTTCTAGCTCTTTAATTCGCTCGTCAAAGCCCGGTGCCCATTCGGCGGTGCGTGAACGACCAACTCTGTTGAGCCAGTAAAACTTTGATGCGCGGCCTTATCGGTTGCACAGTTTGCGCAGGCTTTCCAGATCTCGCGGATGCAGCGGAGCCCGCCATGGCGGGCAGGCCTGCATCCCGGCCGGCGTATAGGCCGTCATGGGTAGGCCAAACCCCTCACCACCCAATCGGAGCGCCAATTCGCGCGCCTGCGCTAGCGGCATGACAGCGACTTTCCCGTTCAGCGAGGCCGGTGGCGAGATCGGCCGATCCACCCATGCCAACACCACTTGATCCGGCTTTGCCACAACCACAAGGGAGGCAAGATCGCGCCATTCGGCCATACACGGCGCGCACCATCGCGCGCCTAGCAATATCACCCGCCCGCCTTCCGCAACAGGCTGGGCATGGAGCGGGGATGCAGCCAGAAAGATGCCGTACAGAGCAATGGACATGATACGCATGGCTCCATAGTATGCCAGTGATCAAATCGTGTAAATTGGGGTCAGACTTTGAAAATCTCACGCCTGGCGCTAGTTTTTGCACTCATTGGGCACATGACAGCTCCACTTGCCGCACAAACCGCGCCCGAGGTGAAGCCGGGCCTGCAAGCCATGTTCAACGACGCCACAGAGGCGTGGCTCGCCGGTGACTGTGCCAAGGCCTTGCCTATCTTTGAGCAATTGGCACAGGACCAGCGCATCAAGCCGGGCAGCCTGCCTAATGCCGCCATCGCTGTGCGCCGTGGCGATTGCCTGATTGCCTCAGATCAAACTGCGCAGGGCGAGGCCCTGATCTCGCAGGGCTTGCCCCAATTGCGTCAGGCAGGTGAGGAATTTACCGATGAAGTGGCGCGCGTCGAGCAGAGGCTGGGCAATCTGGCCGCAACGCGATGGGATCATGATACGGCGCTGGCCCATTACCGCGCCGCGCTCGCACTGTTAAAAGGGCAGAAGCGCTCGCAAACACTAATGTGGCTGGCGCAATTGACCGCTTTTGATAGCAACAATCAAGCGTTTGAGGCGGTCGATGAAGGTTTGGCGCTGGCCTCTACCGGACCCAAGCCTGGGCAATCTGTCTGGCAGATGATGCGGGGGCGCATCCTGCTCAACCGCGGGCAAGTGAAGGAAGGCCGCGCTGCGCTGCAAAAGGCACTGACGCTCGGCGAACGGCATGATGGCAGGCTTTCGCTTGACGAAGCCCTGCTACGCGCCGATCTGGCGCAGGCGGCCATGCTCAACAATGACCACGACGGGGCCTATTCCTATATGGCGCAATCGGGCGCTGGCAGGCTGAAAAACTCAATCTTCACCAAATCCGCCAGAATCGAGCCGCCACAATGCGGTCCCGATACCGGGCTGGAGCCGGAAGACCGTGCCGTGGTCGAATTCAGCCTTGATGAACGCGGTCAGGTCAGCCGGGCTCAGACGATCTATGCCAATGGCTCCTACGCCAAGGCGGCTGCCTTTGCGCGCGCGGTTCAGCAATGGGCATGGCCCAGCGAGGACGCAGCCAAGATCCCAGCCTTTTTCCGTGCGGCAACGCGGGTGGAAATTGTCTGCACGCGCGCCGAAGGACAGGGCGGAGTGTCGCCCACAGGCCCGTTGATCGCGCGTTTCTCGCAATGGGCGCCGCCGGTTGAGGAAGAAGCACGTCCTTGGTCGCGCTGGCTCAGCGCGGCAGAAAACGCGCAAAAAGCAGGTAAGGACGATGCCGAACTGGCGGCGCGCGTGGGCTTGGCGCCGGTCGATTTGCGTGGCAGCCATGATAAGCGTGCATCGATAGACCGCGCCTTGTCCATCGCCCGGACAGGCTCGCCTCGCATTACGCCCGAGATGGCGCGCGCTGCCATTGTCTTGCTCGAAGCGGCCAGCCCGATCGCAACCGCCCGGGGCCAGGATGCAGAACAAGTCGCCATGGACCGCCGGATGGCGCTGGCCGATGATCCGATACTGGCGCAAGACGCGCTGGCGCAGGATACTGTTCTGTTGATCGGCGCGCCGCGTCGTCCGCGTGCCGATCAGGTCCAACGGGCCCGTGCCGCTCTCGTCCGCGTGGCCGAGGACCAGCGCCTGCCCGAGCACCACCCCTTGCGTCAGTTCGCACAATTGCGACTGGCCAATGAGGCCGCACGCGGCGGTGATCTGGCCGTGGCGGGGCAATGGTTTGCCGCCACCGGTCTGACGCAAGAACAATGCGCGCTGATCGGGCCACGTCCCGCGCTGACCAACGCCAACAATGCAGCAACCAATTTCCCGACGGATGCGCTGCGCTATGGTTTTGAAGGCTGGGCACGCACCGAATTCGATATTGAGGCCGATGGCCGCACCGCGCAGGTGCGTACGGTGATCGCTTATCCGCCCTTTGTCTTTACCGATGCGGCCAAGGCAATCCTCAAGGGTACGCGCTATCAGTCCAGCTATCGCCCCGATCGCGGCCCGGCATGTAGCGCCAGTAGCGATTCGGTCAATTTCGTCATTCCCGGCAATATGAATACGGTGCAGTTGATCAAAGCAAAGAAGTGACGATCAGATCAGGCGGCAGGCGAAGATCAGTGGCGGCGATGTTGTCATGCGCCTGCGCCACGCGGCGCACTTCCATCAGACCTGTATCAACGCCGGGGCGAGCCAAGACCCAGGCAAGCGCTACGCGCGCTGGCGTTTCACCGATGGCGTCGGCCACCTTGCGCACAGCATCGACAAGCCGCCAGTTGCGTTGGGTGACCAAGCTGTCGCCAAAAGGATTGGCGCCATCCAGGCGATGGTCATTCGTGGACCTTGCGGTGCCTGTGCCGGTAGGCCTCGCTCGTTCGATCGTGATGCCGCGTATGATGCCGCCATGCGCCTGTTTTGGCACCACGGTTTCGAGGCAACGTCGACCGTCCATCTGACCAAGGCCATGGGCGACAGCCGGGAGGACGCGCCACCGGGCTGCCTGCTGGCTAGCATGCGACGCACCATCGAGGCTGCGTTAAGGGAGCGTATCGAGCGCGACATCAAGTGCCACGCCTTGCCCGCGCGGTCGCTCAAGGCATGTCCACCCTCGCCAAGGATGGTGCGAGACGCGATAAATTGGGCAAGATTGCTGAAGCCGCAATGGCCGCTTGGCCCAAGACTGAATAGGTTAAAGACGGGTCAATCAAAACCTTCCGTTCATTCCCAGGCCAGTGGTGCCATTCAAACCGCTCAGCATGTAGGTCATTGCGGCGGTTCAAGGAGCCGCGTGAACGACATGGACAGCAGTTTCCAGTCGTTCAATTGCCGGACATAGACCTCGGTGACGGCAAAAGGATTGGTGACTTCGTTGCCGCCCACGACCGCAACCAAGCGCAGCTTGCTTAGAATTACCGCCGTGTCGCCAACGATCCGCACCGAGGATTCCGCGATTTCAGCCCGTTTATACTGGATCTGCCCGCTATCGATTACCGAAAGTTCGTGCGCCTTGGTCAGCGTCGCTCCCATATGCACGAACACCGACTGATCGTGGAAGAGATCGGCCAGTCGACCCGTTTCGCGATTGGCCATCCACAGCCACTTTTGCCCGGAAAGCGCGATCAGGGCTTCGCTGTTTTGCGCCAACGCGCCGCTGTTCAGGTCATCCTTGGGTGTTTCTTGCGCCGCCATGATGCTCAGTCCCGGTCCGTCATCGCCAGAACGGCGGCGGGAAGCCGCGCGCCTTCGATCGTAATTCGCGCGGTGGCCTCGCTGATTTCGCGCAGATCGTCAGCGGTCAAGTCAAGCTCGGCCGCCCCCAGATTTTCCTCCAAACGGTGCAGCTTGGTGGTGCCCGGAATGGGCACGATTT
>CAIOKP010000302.1 GCA_903858875.1 uncultured Sphingomonadales bacterium | reverse complement strand
TGGTCCAGACCGGGGTGTACAGCGCAGCGCCAAGGATGCCGACGACCGCCGCATTGACGCCTGCCAGCGCCCCGCGCGCCAGAGCATGGTGCCCCACCCAGTTCCAGACGGCGCCGCCAGCCATCGCGATCAGCAGGCCGGGCAGAAATATGGCGGTCAGCGCAGCGGCCGACCACAGGGCGAGCGTGCCAAGGCTTGCCCCATGCGGCGCGGCGGCCGGGCCGAGATAGGCCGCGAAGGTAAAAAGCGGCCCCGGCATCGCCTGTGCGGCGCCATAGCCGGCCAGAAACGTCGTATCCGGCAACCACCCAGTGGGCACCAAAGCGTCGCGCAACAGTGGCAATACGACATGGCCGCCGCCGAACACCAAAGCGCCTGATCGATAAAAGATACCGACAACGCTTGCGATACTGTGCCCCGATGGACTGGCTAGGAACGGCCAGCCGACCAGCAGGATCAGGAACAGCGCGAGCGCCCCGATCCCTAGCGGCTTGCCGACCGGCAGATTTGGCACGCCCGTGCGGGCCGCGATGTCGCGGCATAGCAGCAGCCCGCCGACCAAGCCGATGGCGAGAGCCATTGACTGGATCGCGGGTGTTTTCACCATCAGGACCACCGCTGCGCTACACAGCGCGATGGCGATGCGTGGGCGGCCGGGGCCCAAGGATCGCGCCATGTTCCACACCGCCTGTGCGACCACCGGGATAGCAACCAGCATGAGCCCGTGGAGCGCCGCCGCAGCCCTCGGCCCGCCCAATTTGGGGGCCAGCAGGGCAAAGCCGAACATCAACAGCGCCGATGGCAAAGTAAAGCCCAGCCAAGCCGCCAGAGCGCCGCCCCATCCTGCGCGTTTGAGGCCGATCAGATAGCCCAGTTGGCTGGACGCCGGCCCCGGAATCATCTGACACAGCGCGACGAGCCCGGTAAAATCTTGTGGCGAGACCCACCGCCGCTGGCGAACATAGGTGCGCTCGAAATACCCGATATGTGCAATTGGCCCGCCAAACGAGGTCAGCCCGAGCCAAAGCGCTGTGACGAATACCTCGCCGATCTTGCGGCATGTGATGGCTTTGGGCACGCTGGCTGCCGTATCGGAAACGGTGTCGGTCATGGCCGCTTTCTATAGATGATGGGCAGGATCAAGGGAGCCCCAATTTCTCGGAAGGGCCGGCAGGATCAGGGATGCGCGTGCCTCTCCGCGCAAGCTTTGCAAAAAGACTATCCTGACCGCCGGTAAAGCCGACATTCCCGCCGCCATATTTGTCCGCTATAAACGGTTTGACCGGGATGGATGGCAAATGAAGGCAGGCGCGATGATCGACAGGCAACAGGCCGCTGTGCTCGATTTCTGGTTTCGTGAATTGGGCCCGCCCGATTGGTTCGGGGCGGGCGAGAGGCTCGACCCAATCGTGCGCGACCGCTTTGCCGCCCTGCATGCGCAGGCGATGTCCGGCGCGCTCGATAGCTGGGCGCAAACGCCGCTCGGGCGCTTGGCGTTGATCATCGTCCTCGATCAATTTTCGCGCCATATCCATCGCGGTACCGCAGAGGCCTTTGCCGCCGATACCAAGGCCCAGCATCTCACGCTCGACGGGCTGGCGGCGCAGGAGGATGAGCACCTCACCTTTGCGCAACGGCACTTTTTCTATATGCCGTTGATGCATGCCGAGAGCCAAGAACTCCAGAAACTCAGCCTCGAGCGCTTTGCTGCATTGCGGGATTTTGCCGAGGACTTAGTGCAATTTGCGCAAGGGCATAGCGACGAAATCCAGCGGTTTGGTCGCTTCCCGCTCCGTAATGCCGCGCTCGGGCGGGTGTCGAGCGCGGAGGAGACTACCTTTCAGGCGACAGCCAAAGCGCGCTAATATTCCTCTGTCCGCGCCTGGCGTTCGCCGCCGGCATGGGGGATTTCGCTTTCCTCGGGCGTAAAATCCTGCTGCATTAGGCAAAATTCGCCTTTTGTGGAGATCGTTAAATGAGGTCTGTCAAACGCCCCCTGTGGGCCGTGGTTGCTTTGGCGTCTACGGGCCTGTCCGCCATGGCCAGCGCGGCGGCGGTCGTGCCGGCACCGCGCGACGCGGCGTTCGTCAACACGTTTCGGGAGATCGTGGAAACCGACAGTTCGATTACCACCGGCAGTTGCACAGCCGTTGCGGATAAGGTTGAGTCGCGGTTGCGCAAGGCGGGTTATGGCGACAGTGAAATCACCCGTTTTGCGGTGCCCGATCACCCGACAGAGGGCGGTCTGGTCATCGTGTTGCAGGGCCGCTCGATGGCGCTCAAACCGATCCTGTTGCTGGGACATATCGACGTCGTCACCGCCAAGCGCGAGGATTGGGTGCGCGATCCCTATCGCTTGATCGAGGAGGGCGGCTATTTCTATGGACGCGGTACCAGCGACATGAAATCGATTGACGCGATCTGGATCGACACGATGGTCCGGCTGCACGGGGAAAAGCAGCGGCCGCGGCGCACTGTAAAGATGGCGCTGACCTGTGGCGAGGAAACCAGCGGGGCGTTTAACGGCGCCCAGTGGTTGAGCCACAACCGTCGCGCGTTGATCGATGCCGAATTCGCGTTGAACGAGGGCGGCGGCGGGCTGACCGATGGGAAGGGCCTGTCAGAAGGTGGCAAGCTGGTCGTTCAGGAATTGCAGGTGGGCGAAAAGGCCTATCAGGATTTCACCCTGACGGTTACCAATCCGGGCGGCCATTCCAGTCAGCCCGTGCCCGACAACGCCATCGTCACATTGGCGCGGGCATTGGAGAAAGTGCACGCCTATCAGTTCCCCTTGCAGTTCAATGATACGACGCGGGCCTATTTCGCCCGCTCGGGCGCGCTGCGTGGGGATGCGACGGGGCGTGCGATGGTGGCTCTGGCCGCCAACCCGGTTGATGCCGCGGCCGAGGCGGTGGTCAACCGCGACAAAATGCTGCACTCCTTGTTGCGCACCACCTGTGTGCCGACGATGGTGTCGGCCGGCCATGCGTTGAATGCGCTGCCGCAACGTGCGAGCGCGAATGTGAATTGCCGCATGTTCCCCGGTAATAGTTCGGCGCAGACTCAGGCGGCCTTGGTCGCCGCGATGGGCGATCCCTCGGTCAGTGTGGAGGAGCGGGGCAAGGACAAGCCAATCGCCAAGGCGCCACCGCTTGATCCCAAGGTGGTCGGACCGATCGAAAAGCTTGCCGCGAAGTATTTCCCCGGCGTACCGGTGGTGCCATCGATGTCGACCGGGGCAAGCGATGCGGTCTACACAGGTGCGGTCGGCATTCCGACCTATGGCGTGCCTGGCGTCTGGGGCAATCCCGATGGTGATGGCATCCATGGTTTGAACGAACGCATCGAGGTGCGATCGCTGCTGACCGGGCGGACCTATCTGTATGATTTGGTCAAAACTTACGCATATTGATGCGGCAAGGACCCATGGCCCGGCTGATCTGACGAATGTTCAGTCGCTTTCATGAGGCCTATCGCCATGGCGATAGGCCTCATCGGGTGGGAAAAGGGCGCGCCATGGACTGCGCGGCGCGGCCTATTGCGACGGCGCGGCGGCCTCCTTGGGCGCTGCCGGGTCGGCGGCTTGCGCCTTGCGCATCGCCTCGACCTCTGCGGCGGTCTTGTAATCGACCAATTCGACCTGAAACACGAGATCCGAATTGGCCGGGATCGGTCCCGACCCTTGCGCGCCATACCCCATGGCCGCGGGGATGCAGAACCGCGCTATGCCAGTCTTGGCCATCATTTGCAGCCCCTGGGAAAAGCCCGGGATCACGCCATTGACCGGCAAGGGGGATTGCATCCCCTGGTCGAACACCGCCCCGGTTGCCGCCAGATAGCCGATATAGTTGATCAGCACGATGTCGGACCCCGCTGGCGTGGCGCCCGTTGCCGGACGCAGCATGGTATAGCCCAGCCCCGACGGCGCCTTGGCCGCACAGACACGCTGTCCAGCAGGTAGCACCGGGCTGAGCGGCAAGGCGATGATGTCGGTCGTGGCACCGGTCGATGCCGGCCCGGTCTTCGCGGCATGGGACTGATGCGCCGGCGCCGCATTGGCGGGCACCTGTGACAGCAACAAGGGCAGGACCATAACGGGGGCGAGGGGCGCCAGGGCGCGAGAAAGAATGCTCATGGGTTCCGGCTATAACCAAGGTAGGGGCGATCGATCAAGCGTTCGGCACACGAAGGTGTGAACCGCCACAGGTGGCCCAAGCGGTCGTACCCGCGCCGTATCGAGAAGCGCCGTGATTGGCCTGACCCAACCCGCCGACATTATACCTTAGTTCATCCTGAGCAGGTTCTCAGGTTCTTGCGCTTTCCACCCGATAGAGGCGGTGGTTACGGATCGACCCAACGGTCGGGCGAGAATGGTTGAGGAACCTGACGTGATCAACAAAGCGATGGTGCTGGGCGCCACGTGTCTGACCGGTGCCCTATTGGGGCCTGCCGTCGCGCAGGCGCAGGTCGATAACGGTCAAGTGATTGTCGTGACCGCACCGATCGCCAGCGATACGATTGCCTTGCGGGACACGCCCAGCAATACGCAAGTGATCGCTGGTGATCCGTTGACGGCCCAGAATCACGCCAACCTTGCCGATCTGCTGAATGCCAACCTCGGTTCGATCTCGCTCAGCAATGGCAGTGGCAGCCCATACCAGAGCGATGTGTCCTATCGCGGCTTTCAGGCGACGTCGCTGCTTGGTTCGCCGACGGGCCTGTCGGTCTATCTGGACGGTGTGCGGATGAACGAGCCATTCGGGTCTATCGTCAATTGGGATCTGATCCCGATGAACGCTATCGCCAATGTCGAAGTGCTGCCCGGATCGAACCCGGTGTTTGGTCTCAATACACTGGGTGGCGCGTTGGTACTGGCCACCAAGAACGGGGGCGATCATGGCGGGGCGGCGGTTACGGTGCAGGGCGGCTCGTACAATCACCGGACGGTGCAGGCCGAAGCCGGCGGTGCCTTTGCCGACAAACGTTTCGACTGGTTTGTTGCCGGCAATGACGACAAGCAGGATGGCTATCGCTGGTACACCAACACCGACGTCAAGCAGGCCTATGGCAAGGTGCGCTGGCATGGGGCTTCTGCTAACGCCGAATTGAGCATGATCTGGGCCGACACCGCGCTGAGCGGCACCCAATCATTACCGCTTTCGATGTTGGGCACGCCGCAGATGGCCTATACTTGGCCAGACCATGTCTCGAACACTCAGCTTGTCGTGAACGTCAAGGCGGGCGGCCGGCTGGCATCGAACCTTGCGCTTAGTGGCAACCTGTATTTCCGGCGATCCAATGCCCATTCCAGCAACAGCAATGCCAGCGACGACGATGGTTGCGCCGCCGGACTGGTGCGCGATTGCACGGCCGATGCGGCGAATGGCACCGCGATCGACCTTTATGCCAATAATCCCTATGCGGCGAGCACGACGAAATACGCCAATTTTCTGCCCTATGCCGGCGGTTTGCCCATCCATGATTACACCGATAACATCAACACCTCGCTGATCTTGTCCGATGTTTTTCAGCACACTTTTGGCGGCAACGCGTTGATCGATTTTGATGCGCCGCTGCTTGGGCTAAAGAACGACTTGAATCTCGGTGGCAGTTTCGAAACTTCAAAGATCAGGTATGATCAGGATACGGATCTGGCTTATCTGGTCGATTATCAGACCGTGCCGATGCCGTGGAATTTCAAATATGGCAGCAGCTCCGGTTTTCAGGGCAGTGCGTTGGTTGATAGCGTCAACGTCGCCTCGCGTAATAGCAGTTTCAACCTGTTCTGGCGCGACATGCTCACATTCACCCGCTCGCTCAGCTTGACGGCATCGCTCAGCTATACCCAAACCGATGTCAGTCTGGATGGCACGCATAGCCAATATCTCAACACCGATGGCGGCTTTAGCTGGACCGGGAACGACGGGCGCAAATATTATAATCCGGCCTATGTCGGGGCCTCCTATTGGGCGACATCGAGCGCGCCAAACGCTAATCCCGGATCCGCGCTGGCCATTGTTCATCCGCCGTCTGGCGGCGTGGCCGGCCCCGAAATCTTGCCCATTGTCGGCGCGCATCGGTATCGCCGTTTCAATCCGTCGTTCGGGCTTGCCTGGAACCCGCGGCCGACGCTTGGGTTTTTTGGCAATTACAGCGAGGCCATGCGTGCCCCAACCGCGATCGAATTGGCCTGCGCCGATCCGGCGATACCCTGCGCCCTGCCGACGGGGTTCAACGGGGATCCCGATCTCAAGCCTGTGGTTGCCCATACATTCGAAGTCGGTGCACGGGGGCGCGTTGGGCGGCATGTGAACTGGAACGCCGCCTTCTATCGCTCCCTACTCGATAACGATGTTCAATTTATCTATGATAATTCGGGCCTTGGGTCATTCGCCAATGTCGGCACGACCGAACGCATAGGCTTTGAAGTCGCGGCGGGCGCGACCCTCGGCCCGGTTCGGTTGTCCGCCAGCTATGGCTATGTAGAGGCGACATACCTGTCGAGTTTCATCGATGCCAGCGGCGATACGGTCACGCCCGGCAATCGCCTAACCGGCATTCCGGCCCAATCCATCAAGCTACGGGCAACCTATGCGCCGAACAAGGTGTTCGCATTGGGTGCCAATGTCATGGCGGTATCCGGCCAATACGCCCATGGCGATGAAGCCAATCGGAACATTCCCATCCCCGGCTATGCATTGGTCAACCTTGATGCTCATGTCACGCCGCTGCCCGGGGTTGAGCTGTTTGCCAGTATCACCAATCTGCTGGATCGCCATTACGCCACCTATGGCGTGATGGGCACCAATATCTACACCGGCGGTGACGAGCAATTCCGGACGCCCGCGCCGGGCCGCGCTGTCTTGATGGGGCTGCGTTACAGCTTTGGCCGGGCGGGGGGCGCTGTCGACAAGGATTGAATGTCCGAGGCTCGCGCCGGACTTCGCAGTTTGGCGCATTGCCCATGGCGCGGCTGCCGCCCAACGCTGGTGAATAGTGCAAAACAACCGAAAAGCATGGCCATGTTTCACCGTCGCGATTTTCTGACCGCATCGGCTGCCTCGCTGGCGGCGCCGGCTGTGGCCACATCAGCCCTGGCGCGGCCCGCGTTGGGGCGGGGGCTGGCCGATGTGGCGGTGGTTGGGGCAGGGGTGTTCGGCGCGTTTGCCGCGCTGGCGCTGCGCGAAAATGGGCATCGGGTGGTCAGCCTTGACCAATACGGCCCGGTCTCCCCCCGCGCATCCTCCTCGGGCGAGACGCGTTCGATCCGTTCGGGCTATGGCGACCAGGCGTTTTATTCGGCCTGGTCGGCACGGGCCCTGACCAAATGGCGCGCGCGCGAGGCGGAGTTTGGCCGCAAGCTGTTATATCCGTCCGCCCGCATCGAATTGACCGATCGGTGGACCGACGGAATGTTGGCGCAGCGCAAGATCTTTGATGGACTCAAACTGCCCTACGCTATCGCCGGTCGCGATGAATTGCGCCACAGGTTCCCCCAGATGGCATTCGACGATGTGGAATTCGCCTTTGTCGAAACCGCGGCCAGTTCTGTGCTGGTCAAGGCGCGCGAGGCAGTGCTGGCCACGATCGAGGCGTTTGAGAAGAAAGGCGGCCAATCGCGTTTTGCCCGTGCGACCCCGGGTGAGGCACAGGGCCGCCGGCTGCTGTCGCTCAAGCTCGATGGCGGCGATACGCTGTCGGCTGGAAGCTTTGTCTTTGCGGTCGGCCCATGGGCGGGTCAGTTGTTTCCCGCCATCGCCCACCCGCGCATCAGCGTCTATCGCAGCGAATATCTTTATTACGGCACGCCGGCTGGCGATCCGCGGTTTTCTTGGCCGCATCAGCCATTATGGCACGACCATATCCGCGGTGGCTGGGGTTTTGGCAGCATCGAACGCGGTTTGAAATATTCGGTCGCGCCCGGGCCACGTGTCGATATCGACCCGGATACCGCCGATCGGATGCCACGTGACGCGCTGATCAAGGCCAGTCGCGCCTATATCGCGGCCCGCTTTCCGGCTCTGGCGGGGGCGCCGATCCTCGAAAGCCGAGTGTGCCAGGTGGACGACGCCCGCACCACCAATTTCCTCGTCGACCGGCATCCCGATTTTGACAACGTCTTCCTTGCCTTCGCGGGCGGCGGGCATGGCTTCAAACACGGTCCGATGGTGGGGGATTATGTCGCCGATCTCGTCGGCGGCCGGCCATTGGAGCCGGATGCCGCACAGCTGTTTCAATTGGGCGCCCATCCGTCAATGGCCGTTTGAATCGATCGGGCAACGAAAAAGGCGCGGGAAGCGCATCTCAGATCCTTCGGGCCTGACCAGAGTTAGGCGCACGTATCCTGCCGCGGCGGCTTGCGGCGCATCTTTTTCGATCGCCAAACACTCTCATCGCCGGAAAATTGGCTTGTCCGCCCCGGTGCAGCACCGGCCGACGCGATATGTTCGGACTGACCGCCCTGCGGCTCCTGCAAAATCCATCAAATTATCGTCAATACGCTAAACTGAGCATAGTCCGCTGCAGTGCAGCAACCATACTCACCTTCATGACCAGCCCCGCGCACCCATAATGGTGCCGATCAGCGGTCATACGTCTGCGGACTAGACATGAGGGCACTGATGAAAAAATATCTACTTGGTTCGACTGCCATATTGATGATGGTCCCGGCTGCTGCCTACGCGGCTGACCCGGCCCCCGTCGCGCCCCAGAGCGACATTATCGTCACCGGAACCCGTCAGACCGGGATGCACGCCGCAGACAGTGCCGCGCCGATCCAGTTGATTGGTGCGCAGTCGTTCCAAAGCGTCGGCCAGCAGGACCTGACGCAGGTGCTGGCGCAGAGCTTGCCTTCATTGAATTTTCAGGGCTTTGGTGGCGATACTGCCAACCTGACGCTCTCGGCCGCGCTGCGCGGTATCAATCCTAACGACACGCTGGTGCTGATCAACGGCAAGCGTCGTCACACCACGGCCAACCTTTCGGTGCTGGGCGGCAGCCCCTATTCGGGCAGCGCCACGACTGACCTGTCGTTCGTGCCCACCGCCTCGATCGGCCACATCGAAGTGCTGCAGGACGGCGCCGCGGCGCAATACGGTTCTGACGCGATCGCCGGGGTGGTCAACGTCATCCTCAAGAACGCCGACCACGGTGGCAGCTTTAGCGCCAGCGGCGGCAGCAATTATGAGAACGGCGGCAAGACCGCTTCGACCGCGCTCAACATGGGCTTCAAGCTGGGCGAAAAAGGCTTCGTCAACGTCACCGGTGAATATAAGTTTCACGATTATACCCAGCACGGCAATTATGACCGCCGCTACTTCAACGCCGATGGTACTATCAAATCGGGCCTGAGCCCGGTTATCGTTGCTGGCCTGACCGGCAACCCGTCCTATCCGAACGTCAACACGATCAACGGCGATGCGCAGTATTCGATCTACAACCTGTCGTTCAACGCCGGCTATGACATCGGCAGCGGCGCGCAGGCCTATGCTTTTGGCAGCTATGGCAACCGCGTTGCCAAATCGTTTGAAAACTATCGCAATGGCGCCAAGGTTTCGGGCACCACCAGCACCGGCACGGCTGTTTATCCTTTGCCCTTGGGCTTCCAACCGAAAGAAAGCGTGCGCGAGGAAGATTTCTCGCTGACCGCGGGCGTAAAGGGTGAGGTTGCCGCTTGGAATTACGATCTCTCGCTGACCTATGGCAAGGACTCGGTTGGGCTGTACACGCTGGATTCGGCCAACCCGGCCGTTTTTGCAGCGCTGCAATCGGCCAGCGCGACGCCGCTCACCGGGCTGCAACGCAATTTCTATGATGGCAATTTGACCAACAGCGAATGGGTCGGCGATTTCGATCTGACCCATGAATTCAACGCCGGCTTTGCCAAGCCTGTGACTTTGGCGCTGGGCGCGGAATATCGCAACGGCTCGTATGGCATTGGGCAGGGCGAATATACATCGTACATCTCTGGCGGCGCACAGTCCTATCCTGGTTTCGCGCCGACGGATGCCGGCATCAACAGCCGTAAGAGCTATGCCGGGTACATCGACGTATCGGCCGATCCGATCCAATCGTTGCATGTCGATGTCGCCGGTCGCTACGAGCATTATTCGGACTTTGGCGCGGTTACGACTGGCAAGTTCAACGCTCGCTATGACTTCTCGCCGGCCTTTGGTTTGCGTGGTACGGTGTCGAACGGTTTCCGCGCCCCGACGCTGGCCGAAGAATACTACTCGTCGGTCAACGTTGGCCCGGGTTCGACCTTTGGTCAGCTGCCGCCGAACTCGGCCGCTGCCCAGACTTTGGGCTTCTCGAAGCTGAAGCCGGAAAAGTCGACTGACCTGTCGCTCGGCTTTGTCGCACACCCGCTGCCCAAGTTGCAGATCACGGTCGATGCCTATCAGATCAAGATCACGAACCGCATCGTCGCCTCGGGCAGCATCTATGGTTCGCAGGGCACCAGCGTGGTGTCACAGCCCGTGTTGGATGCGTTAACCGCGCGGGGTGTGTCGCTGGCTGATGCGACGTCCTATGCCGGCATCAACATCTTCACCAATGGCGCCGATACCCGTACCCGCGGCGTCGAAGCGACCGCCAACTACGCCAGCGATTTTGGCGACATGGGCAAGGTCGATTGGTCGTTGGGTGTGAACTACAACGAAACCGTGATTACGCACATCGCCAGCCTGCCTACGGCCGTCT
>CAIOKP010000301.1 GCA_903858875.1 uncultured Sphingomonadales bacterium | reverse complement strand
GGCTGCGAAAAGTTTCAGGAGTAGATGATATGATGGGTCTGTCGCTTCCGCATTTGCTCATTGTGGCGCTGGTCGTGCTGGTGCTGTTCGGGCGGGGCCGCATTTCCGAAATGATGGGCGATTTTGGCAAGGGTATCAAAAGTTTCAAAGAAGGCATGGCGGATGAAACAACCCATCGCCCCGTGACGCCCCCCCCGGCCCAGATCACCAGCCCACCGGCAGAACCGATCACGCCGCCGGTCGCTGCGCCCACCACAGCCCCCACCGAGCAGAACAACGGTCAACATTGATCCTCGATTTTCCCACTAGCAACGGCGTACCCCCCGCGTGTTTCTTGACATTGCCCCATCGGAATTCCTGCTCGTCGCGGTTGTCGCGGTGGTGGTGATCGGCCCCAAGGATCTGCCGCGTGCGTTGCGTACGGCAGGTCGCTGGATGGGGACGGTGCGCCGTGTCTCGGGTCATTTCCGCGCCGGTGTCGAAACCATGATCCGCGAGGCGGAGATGGAGGACATGGAAAAGAAATGGCGTGAGCAGAACGAGGCGATCATGCAGGCGCATCCGACGCCGGTGATCGAGCAGACCGCCTTGCTGGCGCCCGACCACACCGGTCATGCCGCCGATGTGGCGCCCGAATTGGCCGCTCATGCCCCCACCGATCCTTTGCACGCGACCAGCGCGGCGCCTGCCGAAACGCATGGCGTGGCTGTTCCGCCGCACGGCCTGTAAAGTCGTCCCATGGCCTTTGAAATTCCCGATATCGACCAGACGCAGGCCCCGCTGCTCGACCATCTGATCGAACTGCGCACGCGGCTGTTGCGCTGTATTGCGGCGCTGTCGCTGGCGTTTTGCGTGTGCCTGTATTTCGTCAATCCGATCCTCGGTTTTCTGGTGCAGCCCTTGCGGGAGGCATATCCCGCAGCGGGCGGGCGGCTGGTCTATACCAAGCTGTACGAGGCGTTTTTTGTCGATCTGAAGGTCGCACTGTTCGCGGCGTTTCTGGTCAGCTTTCCGGTGATTTCGAACCAATTGTGGGCCTTTGTCGCGCCCGGTCTCTACGCCAAGGAAAAGAAGGCGTTTCTGCCTTTTATCATCGCGACGCCGATCCTGTTCACGATGGGCGCGGCGCTGGCCTATTATGTGGTGATGCCGACGGCGTTCCACTGGATGCTGGGGTTTCAGGGCAACCGTGGCGGGATTCAGATGGAGGCGCTGCCCAGCGTCGGTGATTATCTCGGCCTCGTGATGCAGTTCATTCTGGCGTTCGGTATCAGTTTTCTGTTGCCCGTGCTGCTCTTGCTGCTCAACCGGGCGGGGATTGTCACGCGTGCGCAATTGGCGGCCGGACGGCGCTATGTGATCGTCGGGATTACCGCGGTTGCAGCGGTGCTGACGCCGCCTGATGTTGGTTCGCAATTGATGTTGGCGGTGCCGTTGCTGATCCTGTTCGAAGGGTCGCTCATCGTCATGTGGCTGGGCGAGCGCAAGGCGGCGAAGGAAGCCGAGGCCGCCGCCAAGACGCCTGACGCCGCCTAACGCTTGGCGGTATCCGCAGCCTGCCAGACGAGGTGGCCGCCGACCCAGCTTTGCAGCACTTTGGTCGCGGCGATCTCCGCCGGGCTGACGACCATCGGATCACGGTCGATCACCACGAAGTCGGCGCGTTCCCCCACGGCCAACCGGCCAAACCGCCCCTCGGCAAAGCCGGCATAGGCCGCGCCCGTGGTATATCCGGCCAAAGCGGCGACCCGCGACACTTTCTCCTGCGGTTGCCAGCCGCCTGCGGGGGTGCCATCCGGCCCCTCACGGCTGATCGCGGCGGCGATGCCGGCAAACGGATCGGCGCGCTCGACCGGCGCATCTGACCCAAACGCCAGCCGCGCACCGACCCGCGCCATCGATGCCCAAGCATAGGCGCCCTGTAACCGCGCCGCCCCTGGACCAGATGTCCCCAGCCGCGCCTCGGCCATCGCCCGGTCGCTGGTTTGATGTACGGGTTGCATGCTGGCGATAATGCCATTCTGGCCAAAGCGTGGCAGGTCTGCGGGATCGACGATCTGCGCATGTTCGATCCGCCAGCGCCGATCGCCCTTATAGGTCAGCGCCAGATCTTCGATCGCCGACAGGACCGTGGCATTGGCCGCATCGCCGATGGCATGCACCGCGACCTGGAAATGGTCCATCGCGGCACGGCTCATCAGGTTTTTAAGCTGCGTTTCGGTCAAAAACGGTAGGCCCCGCGTCGCAGCATCGGCATAGGGTGCCTTTAGCCAAGCCCCGCGCGACCCCAGCGCGCCGTCGAGAAACAGCTTCAGCCCATTCAACCGCAACCGGTCGTCATACAGCCAAGGCGTCGGCCCGGAACCGCCGATCAGCGCCATATTTTCGATACTATCGGCATAGGCCATGACGCGGATGTTCAACGTGCCCGCATCGCCCGCGCGTCGGTAGGCCTGCCAATCAGCGATGCCGATGCCCATGTCGGCGGCGGCGGTGACGCCGCGCGACAGCAGGATATCCTGCGCGGTGGCCAGCGCCAGATCGCGGTCTTCGGGGCGCGGCGGCGGCACATGTTTGGCGACCAAACCTTGCGCGCCATCGACCAGCACACCGGCCGGCCGACGCAGTGCCGGCGTGCCCTTGGTCGCAGGCAGCCGTTCGATTCGCCCACCACTGGGGTCTTTGGTCGCCGCAGTGATCCCCGCCAGCGCCAGCACCCGCGAATTGGCCCAGCCAGCGTGGCCATCGACCCGCTCCAGCCAGACCGGGCGGTCGGGCACCACGGCGTCGATTTCGGCGGCGGTGGGAAAGCGGCCAAGGTGCCACGATTCCTGATTCCAGCCGCGCCCGATGATCCACGGCCGGTCGGGATGCGCGGCGGCATAGACCGCGATCCGCCCTTGCGCTTCGGCCAGCGAATGGGTGTCCGACAGGTCGAGCGTCAGCGCCGCAAAGCCCAGTTCCAGCACATGGGCATGGGCATCAATCAGGCCGGGGATCAACACCGCGCCCTTGGCATCCAGCGCGTAATCGCTGCGGGCGGGGCGCGGGTCGCCGCTGTGCAACACTTGTGCGATGCGCCCGTCGCTGCCGATAACGAGGCCGTTGAACCGCTCAACAGCGCCCGCCGCGTTCAGCGTCAGCCCATCCACGTGATCGACCAGCGTGTCGGCCTGCGCCGACCCCGCCAGACAACTCGCCGCCAGCAGCGCGGCGCAAAACCGGGTGATCACTTGCCGCCCCGCTTGGGCAATCGGCGCAAGATGGCGCTGGTGTCCTGGCGCCCGCCGCCCATCGCCTGGACATCGGCAAACAATTGATCGAGCAGGGCCGTCACCGGAAACGACAGGCCCAGCCCGCGCCCTTCATCCAGCGCCAGCCCCAAATCCTTGCGCATCCAGTCAATCGCAAAGCCGAAATCAAAGCGGTCCTCGGCCATCGAGTGCCAGCGATTATCCATCGTCCAGCTTTGTGCCGCGCCCCCGCTGATCGCCTCGAACACTTTTTCGAGGTCGAGATGTTCGGCCTGCGCCAGCCGGAATGCCTCGGCCAGGCTGGCGGTAATGCCGGCGAGGCAAATCTGGTTGACCATCTTGGTTGCCTGACCCGTGCCCGCCTTGCCAACATGCACGATACGGCGGGCATAGGCGCCCATCACCGGGGCTGCCGCCGCGATGGCGTCGGCGCGCCCGCCACACATCAGCGTCAGCGTGCCGGCTTCGGCGCCGGCCTGCGCGCCGGTCATCGGGGCATCGACGCACAGCACTTCCTTGTCGCGCGCCTCGACCGCGATCTGGCGAGCGATACGCGCGGATACCGAAGTATGGTCGATGAACAGACCGCCGGGGCGCAGCGTGGTTATCACGCCCTGTGGCCCCAGCACGACTTCGGCAATGTCATCGTCATTGCCGACGCAGGTGATGACGACATCCGCCGCCTCTGCCGCCGCCGCCGGCGTGTTGACGATTGTGGCCGCCAGATCGGGATTGGCCGTCAACCAGCGGTCCACCCGCGCCGGGCTGCGGTTATACAGCGTCAAATCGTGCCCTGCATGTCCGAGATGCCGGGCAATCGGCCCGCCCATCACGCCAAGGCCGATCACCGCAACCCGGCGTGGCAACACGGGGCGCGCGATATCTCGCGAAAGGGAGGCATCAAGCGGCGAAGCGGCGGGCTGATCGGTCATAGCAACCCTTTTAACGAGTCGCGCGCGAAAGCAAACTGGGTGTTGGGTTTAGTTTTACGCGACATTCAATGCCGATTACGCGGTTTTTCGGGGCGAATGGTTGTTCCTTGGTCCGCGCTTTTGGTCTAGGGCCAGCCGACTATGACCCAGCACGTTCAGACCAAATCCGCCAGCGCCACGTCGCTGTTGACCCTCGACGATGTGCGCGCGGCCGCTGCGCGCATCGCTGGCAATGTGGTGCGCACCCCCATTCTGCACAGCATCACGCTGAGCGCGATTTGCGGGGCGGAGATTTGGCTGAAGTTTGAAAATCAACAATTCACCGCGGCATACAAGGAACGCGGCGCGCTCAACGCGCTGTTGCACCTGACCGAGGAACAGCGCGAGCGGGGCGTGATCGCGGCCAGTGCGGGCAATCATGCGCAAGGGCTGTCGTATCACGGCCGCCGCCTGGGCGTGCCGGTGACCATCGTGATGCCCAAGACGACGCCCACCGTCAAAGTCATGCAGACCGAAAGCGTGGGCGGCAAGGTTGTGCTCGAAGGCGAGAGCTTTGACGAGGCCTATACATTTGCCCGCAGCATGGAAAAGCAGCTGGGGCTGACCTTTGTCCACCCGTTCGACGACCCGAATGTCGCGGCGGGACAGGGGACCGTCGCGCTCGAAATGTTGGAGGATCAGCCCGATCTGGATATGCTGGTCATTCCGATTGGCGGCGGCGGGCTGGCCACGGGCATGAGCACCGCGGCGCGCGGCATCAAACCTGATATCGGGCTGATCGGGGTCGAGGCGGAATTGTACCCGTCGATGTACAATCGGTTGAAGGGCACAACCTATCCGATCGGCGGCGATACGCTGGCCGAGGGCATCGCGGTGGCCGAACCGGGCCAGTTTACGTCGGTGGTGCTGGCTGACTTGCTCGACGATCTGGTGCTGGTGTCCGAATCAGAGCTGGAACACGCCTTGGCGCTGTTGTTGCAGATCGAAAAGACCGTGGTCGAAGGCGCCGGCGCCGCCGGTTTGGCCGCCGTGCTGGCCCATGGCCACCTGTTCAAAGGCAAGAAGGTCGGCATCGTGTTGTGTGGCGGCAATATCGACCAGCGGCTGTTGGCCAATGTGTTGTTGCGTGATCTGGCGCGGTCGGGCCGCCTTGCGCGGCTCCGGTTAACGTTGCAGGACCGTCCCGGCGCGCTGTACAAGGTGATCGAGCAATTCAACGCGCATCAGGTGAACATCCTGGAAGTCTATCATCAGCGCATTTTTACCCATTTGCCGGCCAAGGGGCTGACTGCCGACATCGAATGCGAGGCCCGCGATGGCGCGCAGATCGAGGCGCTGGTCAGCGCGTTGCGTGCCAAGGGGTATGAGGTGGTTCAGGCGGAGCTCAATTGATCCGTTAACGTCCACGGGGGTACCCTGTCCGAAACTGGGGCAGTTGACGCAAAGCCGGGGGGAAACCAGTAATTGTCTGGTTAAAACTCTTTGACGATTGGGCGAGTGAGGGCATATTTGGGAGACGGTTGGCCCTTGTTGTGGTGCTGTCCGATATAACCGCGTGAGGATCGCCCCAAAAGTGACTGCCCCCGTCCGCTTTCCCCGGTTTTTCGTGACCGCGCCGGCACCTTGCCCCTATTTGGCGGGCCGGACCGAACGCAAGGTGTTTACCGAACTGAAAGGCCCGCACGCCGATGCGTTGAACGACGCGCTGGGCCGGATCGGGTTTCGCCGCAGCCAGACGGTGGCCTATCGCCCGTCCTGCGCCGATTGCACGGCCTGTGTTTCGGTGCGAGTGGCGGCCGATGAATTTCAGGCATCCTCGACTCAAAAGCGCAATTTGAAGCGCAATTCCGATTTGGAGGCGTCGATTTGCCACCCGTGGTCGACGGCGGAACAGTTCACCTTGCTCCAGCGCTATTTGGCCGCACGGCACCCCGGCGGTGGCATGGCCACGATGGACGAGGTGGACTATGCCGACATGGTGGAACATACGCCGGTTACCAGCTATGTGATCGAATATAGGGAACCGTCCACCGGTTCGGGCCCGGGTCGCCTTGTCGGCGCCTGTTTGACCGATCGGCAGGGCGACGGGTTGTCGATGATTTATTCATTCTATGACCCTGAACATGAAATGCGGACGGGGCTTGGCAATTACATTATCCTCGACCACATCCGCCGCGCAGTCAGCGAAGGCCTGCCCTATGTCTATCTCGGCTATTGGGTCGAAGGGTCCGAGCGGATGCAGTACAAGGTCCGCTATCGCCCGCTCGAACGGCTGGGCCGTGATGGCTGGCAACGGCTGTCCGACGACGATCAGGAACGGCTTATTCGCGACGCCACGACGGGCCGCGGGCCACGTGGCGTACCCGTCGGTGGGGGCAAGGACCTGCTCGGCGCTTCGCCCGATGGATGGCAGCCGGTCTGATCTGATCGCGGCCCCGCACACGATGGTCGCCCCGCGGGTCGGGCTTGGCGCCCTGGCCGCGGCGCTGGCTTTGGCGCTGGCCTGGTCTGCGCCGGTCGCGGCACAGGCGCAAGGCGGCGCTGACCCTGAATTGAAGGCGCTGATCCCCGACGCGGCCGTCGCCCGGCCCGAAGATTGGGCCAAGGCGCCCGCGCCCGCGCCGCCGGCCTCGTTGTCCGCCCCGCCGTCAGCCCGGCCGTCGCCCACGCCTTTGCCGGCCACGTCCCCGCCCACCCTGCCGCCAATGTTCGATGCTGGCACGGCGCTGCGTCCGGATTCGCCGATGGCGGATATGCCCGCGCTGTCGCTGCCATGGCCGGAGGGCGCACAGGCCATTGCGACCCCGCCGCCCTTGGCCGCGGACCCCGATGTCGCCGCGGAACTGGCGCAGGCGGTGGCCGAATTGCCGGTGGCGACGCCCGGCGCGGGACGGGCCTCCCCCGCGCGCCGCGCGGCCAATGCCGATCGCGAAACGACCATGGCGTCCGGCCATGTGCGCTTGGTGTGGCCAGCTGAGGCTGCGGCCTTCCCCGAACGCGATTCGCTGGAAACCCGTTTCCGTACGCTGTCCTTGTTGCAAGGGCTGGGCGGGCGTGATCAGGATATCACAGCGCAGGCCAGTGTCCGGGCCGCATCGGACCGGCCATTGCTGGAAAAGCTTTTGCATGTTTACGGCTATTACGACGGCGACGTGACCCAGACGGTGACCGGTGGGACGCAGAGCGAGGCGGGGACAGGCGCCGAAATCGCACCCGCCCCTACCGCGATCGGGGTGCGTTTCGAAATCGATCCGGGCACACGATACAAGGTCGGGGCGCTCGACATTGCGGGGTTGGCAAGGACCGGTGCGGATGCGACCCGACTGCGTGGCGCGCTGGGGCTGCGTCCGGGTGATCCGCTCAATCTTGACACGATCACGACCGATGTCGGGCACCTGGATGTCGCTCTGGGCGAGGCGGGGTATCCGTTTGCGATCATTGGCGCGCCGTCGATGATTGTCGATCATGCCCGGTTCGAGGGCGATGTCGCTATCCCGGTGACGCCGGGGGGCAAGTACCGCTTTGGCGCGATCACCAGCGCGTTGCCGCGGTTTTTGTCGCCCGGCCACCTGGGCGATATGGCGCGGTTCAAGCCGGGTGTGACCTATAAACGCAGCGAGGTCGATGATTTGCGCCGCGCTATTCTGGCGACCGGCCTGGTGTCCAGCCTGACGGTCACGCCGCGCGAAACCACAGCGCCACAGGGCGATACGCCGGGTACGGTCGCGCTGGATGTCGCGATGACCAAGGCCCCGTTGCACACGGTTGCAGCCGAAATCGGGTATGATACGGGCGAAGGGTACCGCATCGAGACCAGCTGGGAAAACCGCAATCTGTTGCCGCCAGAGGGCGCGTTGAAACTGCGCAGTATCATTGGTACCGATGAGCAATTGGTCGGGACGACGCTGCGCCGGTCCAATTTCCTCGGCCGCGATCGGGTGTTGAGCATCGATGTGTTTGCCGATAACGCCAACCTCACTGCCTATGCCGCGCGCAAAGTGGCCTTTGTGACCACCTATGAACGGTTGACGACTGTGCTGTTCCAAAAGCCATGGACGTGGTCGATGGGGTTGGAGGCGCAGGCCTCCGAAGAGCGCGAAGGTGTTCCAAGCGGCGTGACATTGGGGCGCACGCTGTACGTGACCACGGCCTTGCCCCTGCGCGCCGGGATCGACACGTCGGATGATCTGCTCGACCCGCATCATGGACATCGTGCGTCGCTGCGCATCTCGCCAGAGGAAAGCTGGGCACGAGGCGTTGCCTCGACCTATGCCCGCATTCAGGGCGACGCCAGTTGGTATGTGCCGGTTGATGGCACCGTCATCGCCGGGCGTGTCCGGTTAGGCAGTATGCCCGGCACGGATATCGACAATGTCGCGCCATCGCGCCGGTTTTACGCCGGTGGTGGTGCGTCGATCCGGGGCTATGGCTATGAATTGGTAGGCCCGCGCAATGCGCTGGGCGAGCCGAAGGGCGGACGCTCGCTGTACGAATTTTCGCTGGAGGCGCGGGTGCCAACCGGCTTGCTGGGTGGGGCATTGCAATTGGTGCCGTTCATCGATGCAGGCGGGGTGGAAACCGGCACGGTTCCGCGCTTTAACGATTGGCGCTATGGCGCTGGGCTGGGCATGCGGTATCGCACCGGTTTTGGCCCGATCCGCATTGATATTGGCACGCCGCTCAACCCGCGCGCCGGGGACAGCCGCGTTGGTGTCTATGTCGCTTTGGGTCAGGCGTTCTGATGGTCGACGACGCCCTGCCCACCGTGCCTGAAACGCCGCCCGTGGTGGCGACCGGGCTTGGCTGGCGCAAATATGTGCTGGGCCTGCCGCTGGCTTTGCTTGGTTTGGCGGTGGCGATGGCGATCGGGCTGGATACGCCGATTGGCCACCGGGTGATCACCGATGTGCTGGCCGCCAGCGAGCTGGACAATGGGTTGCGCATGGCGGTCGGGCGGATCGAGGGGTCGATCTATTCCGGCGCGCGGTTGGAAGGTGTCGTGCTGCGCGATCCACAGGGGACGTTCCTGCGCGCGGGCGAGGCGGATCTCGATTGGCGACCGCTCAACTGGTTCGCTTCGGGGTTGGATATTCGCACACTGGCGATCAAGCGGGGGACGTTGTTGCGGTTGCCCCAATTGCGCCCCGGTGATCCCAATGCGTCGATCTGGCCCGATTTCGACATACGGGTCGACCGGCTGTCGATCGAGAAATTGACCATCGCCCCGGCAATTTTGGGGACCGAACGCCGGGTGGATCTGGCGGCGCGGCTGCGGCTGGCCAGCGGTGTGGCGCAGATTGTGGTGCAAGGCCGGCTGGGCGGCGCGGACCGGCTGGCGGCGCTGCTTGATGCGGATCGGACGCGCAATCGCTTTGACCTTGGGCTGGATTATGTCGCACCAAAGGGCGGCTTGCTGGCGGCGCTAACGGGCGCTGCGGTCGATCGCCATCTGCGGATCGCTGGCAAGGGCAGCTATGCCGATTGGCGCGGCAGCCTGCTGGCCGAACAGGCGGGCACCCGTGCGGCAGCGCTCCGCCTGACCGAGCGTAATGGCCATGTTGGCGTTGCCGGACAGATCTATGGTGATGCACTGTTTTCGGCGGGTCTACGCCGAACCTTGGGCGGCACCGTCGTCGCGGTGGCGGGCGAGGGCGATGTGGCGGGCGGCACCATGACCGGTCGGATCGGCGCTGCGGCCAGCAATCTGCGTCTGGGGGCCGTCGGCGGGGTTGATATGGGGCGCAATCGCTTTGATCATCTGGCCGTCGGACTTAGCGGTGCAGGCCATCTGCCATTGGGCGGCGGCGATGATTTCGCCAATTTGCGCGCGCAATTTAGCCTTGATGGACCATTCGCCACGACGAAACTGAGTTTTGCCGCCACGACCGACCGCTGGACCAGCGAGGACACCAAGGTCGAAGGGCTGATCGCCCATGGCACGGCGCAGCGCAGCGCTGGCCATTGGCGGGTGCCGGTGCAATTGCAGGCCGCGCGGATAGTGACCGCCGATGGCGCGTTCGATCCGCAATTGCGTCCGGTGCGGGCACAGGGCATCGTGACGGTTCAGGGTGTGCATCTGACCAGCGATGACGTCAATTTCATCATCCCGCATGGCACGGCGCATGCTTCGCTGCGTGGCGATGTGTCGCGCGGTACATATGGTTTGGCGGGGTATGCGGCGTTGCGCGGTTGGCCATTGTCGGTGGGCGCGGCCAATGCCGATGGATCGGTGGTGGTCACCATCGCGCGCGGCCAGCCGTGGCGGGTGTCGACGCAGGTGACCGGCGCCGTGCCACAGATCACCAATGCTACGCTGGCCAATGTTGTCGGCGATGATCTGCATTTTTCCGGCCATGTCGAGGCGGGCAAGGGCCATGTCCTGATCATCGCCGGGGCGAAGATCGAGGCGCCCTTGTTGACGCTGGGCTTTACCGGTGCGCGCGGGGCGGACGGTCGCATCGCTCTGTCGGGGCAGGGCGAGCAGCGGCATTATGGCAGCTTTTCCGGCGCGCTCAGCTTTGGCAATGATGGTCCGCGGGGGGATTTGCGCTTTGTCGATCCGTTGCCGGCTGCGGGCATCAAGAATGTGACGCTGGCGCTGACGCCGGCGGACGGTGGGGCCTTGGGGATCGATACGCAGGGCGACTCTTCATTGGGACCGTTTTCTGGCGCATTGGCGCTGACCATGCCGGCCGATGCGCGCCCGGCGCGGCTGGATGTGCGGCATTTCGACCTGTCGAATACCCGTGTGGCGGGCGCTTTGGCGCTGCGTGATGGCGGGGCTATGGGTGATTTGACGCTATCGGGCGGCGGTGTGTCGGGCATGATCGGCCTTGCCCCGCGTGCCGGTGGGCAAGGCATCGATGTCGCGCTGGCCGCCCATGACGCGCATTTCGCTGGCGACCGGCCGTTGACCATTGCGGTGGGGCAGTTGAAGGCGACGGGCCTGATCCAGAAACATCACACCACCTTGTCCGCCGATATCACGGCACAAGGGGTTGGCAAGGGACGGCTGTTCATCGGTCGGCTGGCGATGGGCGCGCGGTTGTCCGATGGCGTGGGCAAGGTGACGGCGACCGTCGGCGGGCGCAAGGGTAGCCGGTTCGATCTGGCCGTGACGGGCGATGTGGCGCCGGACCGGGTGGCGTTGCTGGCCGGCGGCAGTTTCGCCGGGCAGCGGATTGCGATGCCGCGCCGCGCCGTCTTGACCGCGGAACTGCGCCCCGATGGCACGACCAGCGGTTGGCGCCTGGCCCCCAGCGAGATCGCATTTGGCGGAGGTCGCGTGGTGGCGCAGGGCGTCATCGGTAATGGCTCACTCGAACTCGGGCTGGGGTTGGCCGATATGCCGCTGTCGCTGACCGATGTCGTGTTTGCCGACATCGGTTTGAGCGGCACGGCGTCGGGTGAATTCACCTATAACCAGCGCCGCGAACGACTGCCCGAGTGGGAGGCGCACCTGATGGTCAAGGGGTTGAGCCGTTCGGGCCTGCTGTTGACCTCGCGTCCGGTCGATGTGGCGGTGGTCGCGCGGCTGGGCACCAGCGCGCTTGATCTGCGGGCGATCGCCAGTGAGGGCGGCGCGACGCGGGGGCGGTTGCAGGCGCGGATCGACCGATTGGCGGATAATGGCATGATTGCGGACCGGTTGCTTGCCGGTCATCTGGTCGCACAGATGCGGTATGGCGGTCCGGCCGATGCGCTGTGGCGGCTAATGGCGCTCGACAGTTTCGACCTGACTGGACCTGTGGAGATCGCGGCGGACATGGGGGGCACGTTGGATGATCCCGAAATCCGCGGGTCCTTGGCTGGCAATAGTTTGCGGTTGCAAAGCGCGCAGGCGGGGACAGATATTACCAGTATCGCGGCGCGCGGTGGCTTTGACGGATCGGCGCTCAGCCTGACCAGTCTGGCCGGACATACGGGCGGCAACGGTCTGATTTCGGGCAGCGGCAAGGTCGATTTTGCAGGGATGCAAGGCGGGCGCGGGCCGTCGATCGATATTATGCTGGCCGCACGGCGGGCGCAATTGATGTCGCGGCCCGACATGGCGCTGACCGCCAGCGGGCCGATCCGCATCCTGTCGGATGGCGTGGTCGGCACGATTGCCGGGCGTTTGACCATCGACGGTGCGCGGTGGCGCTTGGGGCAGGCCAATGCGGTGGCGGCCTTGCCGGCGATTGCGACCAAGGAAATCAATCGACGTGCCGATATCGCCCCGGCAAGCGAACGACGGATGCCGTGGCGCCTGCTGGTCGATGCCAAGGGGGCGGGGATCCGTTTGCAGGGTCTGGGCCTCGACAGCCAGTGGAATGCCGATGTCAGCTTGCGCGGGGAATTGTTGGAACCGGCGATTGCGGGGCATGCCGATCTGGCTGATGGTTCGTATGATTTTGCCGGCAAGCATTTCGACCTGACGCGCGGGCGGATCAGCTTTGACGGGAATAGCCCACCCGATCCGCGGCTCGACATGGCGGCCAGCGCGTCGGTCAACAATATCACCGCGACGGTGACGGTGCGCGGCACCTCGCTCAAGCCGGAGATCGCTTTCTCGTCCGTGCCCGCGCTGCCCGAGGAGGAGCTGTTGGCGCGCATCCTGTTCGGCGATTCGATCACCCAGATTTCGGCGCCAGAAGCGTTACAATTGGGCGCTGCTCTGGCGGCGCTGCATGGCGGCGGGGGGCTCGACCCGATCAACAAGTTGCGGACCGCGATCGGGCTGGACCGGTTGCGGTTTGTGTCCGCCGACCCATCGCTGGGGCGGCAAACCGGGATGGCGGTCGGCAAATATCTCGGCCGGCGGTTCTATGCCGAGATCGTCAGTGACGGGCGTGGCTATTCGGCGACCAATCTCGAATTTCGGCTGACCAGCTGGCTGGCGCTGTTGGGCAGCGTGGCCAGTACCGGGCGGCAGAGCATCAACGCCAAAGTGTCGAAGGATTATTGAGCGCCGACTAGTACGTCGGCGCGGGCAGGGTGTCGGGCGTCGCATATAGCGCGGCCTCTGCCGCGCGGCGGATGGCAAGACCGGGCAGGACATGACCGTCCGCTTTGTCCCACTTGGCAAATTCTGCCCGTGCCCCGGCATAATCGCCCGCGATATGCTTTTTGAGCAGCGTTGATGTGTGCAAGTTGAGCACGCCCACATTATAGGCAAAGGCCACGAACGCGTCGAATTGGTGCTGTCCGGTGGTGGCGATGCCGATAGCGGCCGCGACCCTTGCGGCAAAGGCGGTAATGTCATTGCGGAACCGGGCGTCGCATTGTGCCGGTGTCCAGATCACACCCGGCGCGATGTCCGGCCCGGTGCTGCCCCATCCGATGGTCCAAGGCGCGCCGCCGGTGCCGGGGTCGGGATAGGCGGCCAGGGTGCCATCGGCCTGACGCCGGGCGCACCCTTCGAAATGCTGGATCAGCGTGAGGCCGGCGTTGCCGATCATCGGCGTACGGCGTGTAGCGGTGGTCATAGTGCAGCCCCTTGATTGGCCAGCGATGGCGCGGCGCGTAAACTATCCCGGTGCAGGCCCCGTAGGAAAATGGATTCGGTTGCGGCAAATATGTGGCGCCATAAGAAAAAGGCGCCCGGATTGCTCCGGACGCCCTTTTGTCTTGCGCTTCTGATGTGGCTCAGAGGCTGTAGTACATGTCGAATTCCACGGCCGATGGCGTGGTTTCCCAACGCATCACTTCGGGCCACTTCAGTTCGACATAGGATTCGATCTGATCCTTGGTGAACACGCCGCCCTGCAACAGGAAGTCGTGATCAGCGTTCAGCGAGTCCAGAGCTTCGCGCAGCGAACCGCACACGGTCGGAACCAGCGCCAGCTCATCAGCAGGCAGATCGTACAGGTTCTTGTCCATGGCTTCGCCCGGATGGATCTTGTTCTTGATACCATCGAGACCGGCCATCAACAGCGCGGCATAGCACAGATACGGGTTGGCCATCGCGTCGGGGAAACGGAATTCCACGCGCTTTGCCTTCGAACCGGCACCGTATGGGATGCGGCACGAAGCCGAACGGTTGCGTGCCGAATAGGCCAGCAGAACGGGGGCTTCATAGCCCGGCACCAGACGCTTGTAGCTGTTGGTGGTCGGGTTGGTGAAGGCGTTCAGCGCCTTGGCATGCTTGATCACGCCGCCGATGAAGTACAGGCACATGTCCGACAGACCAGCGTAGCCGTTACCGGCGAACAGCGGGTTGCCCTTTTCCCAGATCGAGATGTGCGTGTGCATGCCCGAACCGTTGTCGGTCTTGATGGGCTTGGGCATGAAAGTTGCCGTCTTGCCATAGGCCTGTGCGACCTGCTGCACGACGTACTTGTACACCTGCATACGGTCGGCGGTCTGGACCAGCGTACCAAAGGTCAGGCCCAGCTCGTGCTGTGCCGAGGCGACTTCGTGGTGATGCTTGTCGCAGGGCAGGCCCATCGCGATCATGGTCGAAACCATTTCGCCGCGGATGTCGACACAGCTGTCGACTGGAGCCACGGGGAAATAGCCGCCCTTGGCGCGCGGACGGTGGCCGAGGTTACCGCCTTCGAGGTCCTTGTTCGAATTGGTCGGCAATTCGATGTCGTCGATGCGGAAGCCGTTGCCGTCATAGCCGTCATAGAACTTGACGTCGTCGAACAGGAAGAACTCAGCTTCTGGCCCGACATAGACGGTGTCGCCGAAACCGGCCGACTTCACAAATGCTTCGGCGCGCTTGGCGGTCGAGCGGGGATCGCGGCTGTACAGTTCGCCCGTCGACGGCTCCACAATGTCGCACACCACGATCAGCATCGGCGTTGCCGAGAACGGATCAATGTAAACGGCATCAAGGTCGGGCTTGAGGATCATGTCCGATTCGTTGATGGCCTTCCAGCCTTCGATCGACGAACCGTCGAACATCAGGCCGCTTTCCAGCTCATCCTCGCCCAGCAGCGAGGCGACCATGGTCAGGTGCTGCCACTTGCCCTTGGGGTCGGTGAAGCGCAGATCGACCCACTCGATTTCCTCGTCCTTGATCTGCTTGAGGATGTGCGCTGCAGTAGCCATTACCATTTTTCTCCGCAAAAGATGCCAACCCGCAAGGGGCAGGGCAAGGGGGTGGAAACTGTAAATCGGAAATCGTGCGCCGCCCCTATATCGCGCTCGATCCCTAATCCGATTGCGGCGAGGGCAGCGTTAATGGTGCCGCCCGCGCTACGATGAAATCTTAGATTGCGTCGTTATCGCGTTCACCCGTGCGAATCCGCAGCGCGTTGTCGACCGGAATGACAAAGATCTTGCCATCACCGATCCGGCCAGTCTGTGCCGCACCTGCGATCGCTTCGACCACACGTTCGGCCAGATCGTCGCTCACGACGACTTCAAGCTTTACCTTGGGCAGGAAATCCACGACGTATTCTGCGCCGCGGTACAGTTCGGTGTGGCCCTTTTGGCGGCCAAAACCCTTGGCCTCGGTCACGGTGATACCGGACACGCCCACTTCGTGGAGCGCTTCCTTGACCTCGTCCAGCTTGAACGGCTTGATGATCGCTTCGATCTTTTTCACGCCTGCACCATCCCTAATTCCGGGGAACGCCCCAAATCTGCGCAAAACCCTAAGGTGCCCTTCGATCCGATACCCGGGCCACTCGGTCCATTACGACGCTGGTAACTATCTATCAAGATTCGTGCCAGAGTCGTGAACTATGGGATAGGGCAAAGCACGCCGAAGGAAAACCTATGAAATGCGCGAATGTGTGAAAGATATTGCGCCTGCACACAGGGGTCCACATTCGGATCGTGCGTCCGGGCAGGTATTTGCGATCAATTTTTAAGCAAGGCGTGCCTGAAAATCGGGCAGCAGTGATATTCAGAGCGCCAAGCCGGCGGTTTCCGGCAAGCCTGCCATCAGGTTGAGGCTTTGCACCGCAGCCCCGCTTGCGCCCTTGCCCAGATTGTCGAGCACCGCGACCAGCCGCGCCTGGGTCCCATCGGCTGACCCGAACACATACAGGTCCAGCCGATCCGACGGCGCCATCGACGCGCGCAGCAGCACCTCGTCCGGCACGCCAGCAGGGGCTACATGCACAATCGGGCTGCCGGCATAAAATGCGGCCAGCCCATCGCGCAAGGCGTCCACCGAGCCTGCGCCGGGGATCGCGGCCAATGGCAAGGGCACTTCCACCCACATGCCGCGCAGCGCCGCGATCACGCTGGGCGCAAACACGGGGGCGTGCGTCAGGCCGGCATAGCGGGTCATTTCGGGCACATGCTTGTGCCCCATGCCGAGGCCATAGGCGCGAAACGCGATGTCGCGGTCGTCCTCGAACCGGGTGATCAACGCCTTGCCGCCGCCGGAATAGCCCGACACCGCATTGACCGTATAAGGCCAGTCGGCAGGCAACAATCCGGCACGCACCAGCGGTGCGATCAGCGCGATAAAGCCCGTGGGATAACAGCCGGGATTGGCAATCCGCTGGGCCCGTGCCACCACATCGCGGCCGACCACCTCGGGGAAACCATAGGTCCAGCCGGGCGCAACGCGGTGCGCGGTGCTGGCGTCGATGATCCGGACGCGAGCGCCCTCGGCCATCGCCACCGCTGCAATCGCGGCGTCATCATGCAGGCACAGGATGGCGAAATCCGCCGCATGCAGCGCATCCTTGCGCGCGGCGGCGTCCTTGCGGTGTGCGTCGTCGAGGATGATCAACTCAAATTCGCCACGGCCAGCCAACCGCTCGGCGATTTCGAGGCCGGTGGTTCCGGCTGCCCCGTCGATGAACACGCTGTGGGTCATTCGCCGGTCTCCAGTTCGTCCAGCGAGATATAGCCGATCGCGCCGCCCTCGCCACATTCGCCCCAGGCGAACCCGCCCGATATATCCAGCACATCAAACGCCGTGCCGCCGGCCAGCGTCGCAATCACTTCGCCCTTCGCCGCTTGTCGCAAGGCCCCGCCGCCCGCCACGACCCGTCGCGGCATTGGCACAATGTAATGGGGCACAAACACTTTGCCCGCCATGCGGATATGCGCAAGATCGCCACGCACCGGCATGGTCAACGGATCCACCCGGCCACAGGGACCGGACAGCGCGTAGGACGCGCCCTGCGCTGGCGTCAGGTCGTGCAAATGTGGTGTAGTCAAGGTCGTGCCGCCCCCAAACATAAAGAGCGGCGCGCTTAGCCGGGCCAAGGCGTTTTCGCAAGGTTTGCTGCGTGTGGCACGAGACGCCGCCTCACCCATAGCGGCTTTGCAGCATCGACCATGCCGCGAGCAAGGCCATGGCATCGCCACCCTTGGGGCGTCCGGGCTTGGCGGCGGGACGCCAGGCAAAAGTGTCGAAATGCGCCCAATCGATGCCTTGCCCGACAAACCGGTCGAGGAACAACCCGGCGACACTGGCGCCGGCATAGCCATTGGCCGGGCTATTATTGAGGTCGGCAATGTCCGATTTCAGCCATTCGCGATAGGCGTCATGCAAAGGCAGGCGCCACACCGGATCGTCACTGGCGATCCCGCCCGCGATCAGCGCCTCGGCAGTCGCATCGCGCCGTGTCATCAACGCTGGCAAATCCGGCCCCAAGGCGACCCGCGCCGCGCCGGTCAGCGTCGCGAAATCGAGAAGGAAATCGGGCTTTAATTCACTGGCGCGGGCCAGCGCATCGCCCAGCACCAGCCGCCCTTCGGCATCGGTATTGCCGATCTCGACCGATAGGCCAGCCCGGCTGCGCAACACATCGCCGGGACGAAAGGCATTGCCTGACACCGCATTTTCCACAGCCGGGATCAGCAAGTGCAACCGCACCTTCAACCCTGCGCCCATCACCAGCTTGGCCAGTGCCAGCGCGTGCGCCGCGCCGCCCATATCTTTCTTCATCAGCAACATGCCGGCGGATGGCTTGATATCCAGCCCGCCCGAATCGAAACATACCCCCATGCCAACAATCGCGAGGCGCGGCGCGGTGGGATCGCCCCATTCCAGCTCGATCATCCGCGGCGCATGGCTGCGCCCGGCGGCGCGACCGACCATGTGGACCATCGGAAAATCATGCTCCAACGCCTCGCCGCGGGTGATCCGCACGGTGGCGCGGTGCAATTTGCCGAGCCGCTCGGCCTCATTTTCAAGATCGGCCGGTCCCATATCCTCGGCGGGCGTGTTGACCAGATCGCGCACCAGCACCACCGCCGCCGCC
>CAIOKP010000300.1 GCA_903858875.1 uncultured Sphingomonadales bacterium | reverse complement strand
TCCAGCACAGCGGAATGTTCAATCGCCGACACCGCAATCCGTTGGGGACGGCGCCCCAAAATCGCCAGATTGATTGCCTCGGTCGCGCCGCTGGTAAAAATCACCCGCCCGCCCGGTGGCAGCAATCCGGCCACTTGATCGCGCGCCACCGCGACCGCCGCCGCCGCCGCGCGGCCCATGCGATGCGTGCTATGCGGATTAGCAAAACCCATCGTTTCCGGCCCGCCCAACCACGGCAGCATCGCCGCCAAGGCCTCTGGCGCCAACGGCGTGGTCGCCTGATAATCCAGGTAGATCATGCGTGGATCGCTGCCCATGCGCCCGCAAAGGCGTCAAGTTCCGCCGCCGTCGTACTCCACCCCAGGCTGACGCGGATGGTGCGCCGGGCGACCTCCGGCTCTATGCCAAAGCCCAGCAACACCCGGCTCGGCTTGAGCGAGCCCGACGAACAGGCCGACCCCGCCGAAATCGCAAATCCCATGCTGTCGAACCGGATCAGCAATGCAGCGGCGCTGAAACGCGGCGATGTGACGGCAAAGATATGCGAAGATTGCGCGCCGGGCGCCATCACCTCGCCCGCCCGCTGCAACCGATCGCGAAAGGCCAGCCTTTGATCGGCCGTGGTGCGCCACGCCGTCGCCGCTAAAGCCGCCGCCATGCCCAAGGCACCGGGCAGGTTTTCGGTGCCGGAGCGATAGCCGCGCTCCTGCCCACCGCTGGGCGACAACATGCCGAAATCGCGCACCAGCAAGGCGCCAACGCCAATCGGCCCGCCCAATTTATGGCCCGAAATCACCGCCATATCGACGTCATCGGGCAAGGCCCGCTGCTCGGCAATCTGCGAGGCGTCGCACAAAAACAGCCCGCCGGCTGCCTGTGTCGCCGCGATGGCCGGAGGATGCGCGCCCGGCAGCAGGATCGTCCCGGTTTCCGAATTGACCATTTGCACCGCGACCAAGGCCCGCCCGGGTCGCGCCAGCGCCGCAGCCAGCGCATCAGCATCCACCGCACCGCCAGCCATCGGCAGCGCCGCCGCATCAGGCGCCGCGCGCAGCACCGCCTCGTGCTCGACCGCCGAGATGATCCGCCGGTCCACCTGCGCCCGCGACAGCGCAATGGCCAAGGCCTCGGTCGCCCCGCTGGTAAAAATCACCTCGCCCGGCCAATGCAGCGCCGCCCTGACCCGCTCCCGCGCGTCCTCCAGCGCCGCCCGGGCCGCCCGCCCCGTCCCATGCGGGCTCGACGGATTTGCCCATATATCAAAGCCATGCAGCATAGCCGCCCGCGCCTCGGGTAACAGCGGCGTGGTGGCGGCGTGATCGAGATACATCATCGGGCGGGTCACTGGTCCGAGCCTTCTACCAAGGCGATGCGCGAAAACATTGCTTTTACGCGGTTGCTTTCTATATAGAGCTTCACTTCCAATCACAGTCCCTTGTCCGGCGTTATGCGCGGGAATTCGCGCCGCCATTATGGCACCAACGCTCAGGGGACCCAGCCGTTCAGGGACCAATATCCATGCCCGCAGTGATTTTCCCCGGCCCCGAAGGCCGCCTCGAAGGCCGTTTCCAACCCGGCAGCCGCCCGCGTGCGCCGGTGGCGATGATCCTTCATCCGCACCCGCAAGCCGGCGGCACGATGAATGATCGCATTACGCAAGCGATGTACAAGACCTTTGTGGCGCGCGGCTTTGCGACCCTGCGGTTCAATTTTCGTGGCGTCGGGCGTAGCCAGGGCAGCTTTGACAATGGCATTGGCGAATTGTCCGATGCCGCCGCCGCGCTCGATTGGGTGCAGTCGATCCATCCAGAGGCCAGCACGACCTGGATCGCCGGCTATTCGTTCGGCGCCCTGATCGGCATGCAATTGTTGATGCGTCGCCCGGAAATCCGCGGCTTCATATCGGTCGCCCCGCCCGCCAACATGTATGATTTCAGCTTTCTGGCTCCCTGCCCGGCCAGCGGCATTATCGTTCAGGGCGCCGCCGACACGGTGGTCACGCCCAATTCGGTGCAAAAGCTGGTCGATAAGCTGCGCACGCAGCGGCACATCACGATCCATCATGATGAAATTCCGCGCGCCAACCACTTCTTTGAAAACGAGTTGGACGAGATGATGCGCGCGGTCGATAATTACCTCGACATGCGCCTGTCGCCCGATTGCCCGATCCGGTAAAACCATAGGGTCCGTGCGGTTTTGAGGACATTCAGCCCTCAAAACCGCCGCCCCTGATTACGGCGCTGTCGCCCCAGCCAGCGTCCGCCCCGCGGTCGGCATACTCCAAATCGCGACATTGCCGGCCATCACCACCGCCAATACCAGCATGAGCGCGGCCTGCCGCCGGACACCACGTCGCCACAGCACAATCGCGCCCAAAACCAGCGCGATCGCGGTCAACACGCCCAGCGACAGCACAGCATCAGTCATCACCCACCCCCTTGTCCCACCTGTAGCGTGAACGGGATCGACTATCGTTTGGATCGGGCTGGCAATCAATGCCCTGCGACCCAGTGCCTAGACCATCGTCGAGCGCGCCGGAGGCGATGGCACATGCTGTTTTCGGCCATCACCCCCTTGCAAATGCGTGAATTAGCTGCCGAACAGGCCCTTGGCCAAGCCCAGCAACCCGCCCGCGCCGCCTTCGGCACCGGCTTCACCGCCGCCACCCAGCATGCCGCTCACCGACGAGAGCAGTTGCGGATTGCTTTGCAGCATCTGGGCGATCTGCCCCAAGCCGCCCGTGCCGCCCAAAGCGCCCACCACTTGATTCAGCGTACCGCTGTCAATGCCGGTCTGCGCCGCGGCGGTTTCCACCGTATCGCCATCCTGACCATGCGCCTGACCGAGCGCCGCCACAGCGGTCTGCGCCGTAGCCGGGTCGATGCCGGCCTGTTGCGCGATGCTAGCGATATCGAGATTGCCACCCATTTGTCCCAACAGGGAATCCAGCAGACTCATAATTAAAGCTCCATGGTTAATGTCCATTTAATGCCATGCCCTGGCAAAATATGCCACCAGATTACAGCTAATCCATGGAATCATTGCCAAAATGAAAAAGGCGCCGGTGACCACAGCCACCGGCGCCCCTGAATTTTACCCAAAAACGCGATTAAGCGTTAACAGTCGCCCGTACCGGCGCTGCGGCACGCACCGCATCGTCAACCGCATCCTCGAACTGGACGAAATTGTCGATGAAGGCCGCGACCAGTGTCTGGGCAGTCTTGTCATATTCGGCCGCATCAACCCAAGCCCCGCGGGGATCGAGCAGTTTGCTATCTACACCATCAACCGCCACCGGCACTTCAAAGCCAAAGTTGGGATCGACCTTGAATTCCGCCGCATTCAGGCTGCCATCGAGCGCTGCATTCAGCAGCGCGCGCGTTGCCTTGATCGGCAT
>CAIOKP010000299.1 GCA_903858875.1 uncultured Sphingomonadales bacterium | reverse complement strand
GCCTGCAGCGCGCTGGGCTGGGCTGCTGGGCTGGGCTGCTGGGCTGGGCTGCTGGCAGAGGCGTAATCCGTGGACGGCGTTGTTGAGCGGGGTGGTGCCGGCTGGCGAGCCTGACGATCTGAAGCGCGCTGCGCCATAAGCCGTCTTTGCGATCGCCGTTGGGCAAGGTCAAGATTGCGGCTTTGGGCTGGCGCTTGAATGTGTCAGTACGGCGGCAAGTGTGATCCTTCAAGCGAGAGGCTGCGTTCGATGATGCTGATATATCGCCAGGCTGCGGCCATCAAGCTGGGCACCGTTTCCGCAGCCATCGCAATGGCGATGGCATGGCCGGGTATGGCGCAGGCACAGAGCGCCAATACGACGGCCGCGGTGCCGAAAAACTACTATACGTTCCAACATGTCGTGTATCAAAACGACGGCGGATTCCCGGAAAACCGAGCGTATTTTCTACGCTTTCTACATCACATCGGGGCGCATATCGCCGCGACGGACGGGCAGGTCGAAATCCGGGTTGTAAATTTCGCGTCCGGCGTCACGCTGTTCCAGATGGCCAAAACGGATACAGATCTGCGCAACGAAATTGACACGCTGCGGGCAAAGGGGGTCAGATTCCTGATTTGCCGTAATACGCTAAACGGCATGGGGCTTCATGCAGAGGACCTGTATGGCGTCCGGCCCGATGATGTGGTGCCCAGCGGGGTTGCAGAAATTGCCCGGCTACAGGGGTTGGGCTTTGTGTATATTCATCCCTGATCTGCGTTGATCATGTGGTGGCCCAACGCTTCGACGCGCGGCATGATTTGCGCCGTCAACACAGGGTCGGTGACGGTTTCGGCCCATGCCTTGCGGAAACACACTAACCAGCCTTCCGCTTCGGCGGCGGCGATGCGCGCGTGGAAATGGCGGCGGCGCAGCATGGGCGGCCCATACTTGTCGGTGAACAGCGGCGGCCCACCCAACCAGCCCGACAGATATTCGAACAGTTTCTGGCGCGCCGGCCCCAGATCGGCGGCATGGATTGCGCGGCAGGCGGCTGCCTCTGGCAAACTATCCATTAAGGCGTAAAATCGCGTCGTAAGCTGGTCGAGCGCGGCCTCACCGCCCAGTGCGTCATAGGGTGTCATGTCGCGCCCTATACCGGGGGGGCGAAACTTTGGCCATGGTCGTGCCCCTTGCATCCAGGCGATAATCCGCCGGGCGTTCATGACGCCAGATACGCCGCCGACTTCCTGCCTGCAAACAGCCTCATCGTCGGTATTGATTGGACGCCACGCGTCGCGGCAACGGCTTGCGGCTGCTCGGTATCGACTTTCAACATCCGGATGAACCGTTCTAGCGTCGTCGCGGCTCGCGCAAAGGACGGCGCCCCTATCGAGAACTGGGTCCAAGGTTGCCATAAGGTCTTGCCGCGTCGTGCCGTGGTCCACCCCCGCCTTGGCGTGAAAGGCCACCCAGGCGCCGCGTCGGTTCAGACGGCCATGCGCGCCCGGCGTCCCGCCGGATGGCCACGGACAGTGCTTTGTCTGGCGTCGTCAACCGTGCCGACCCCATTCGCTATTTGGCCCCTTTATGTGGTCTTGCGTGATAACGAGAAGCCATTATCAGCAGTGGCATTATGAAACCTGTCGACCTCACCGAACTGAAAGCCAACGCCACGCATATGGCCCAGCGCCTGAAGGCGATGAGCCATCCGGAACGCTTGTTGATGTTGTGCCGGATGGATGAGGGCGAGGTCAGCGTGAACCAGATGGTCGCGCTCACCGGCCTGTCGCAGTCGGGCGTGTCGCAGCATCTCGCGCTGTTGCGTGCCGAGGATGTCGTGGCGGTACGGATCGAGGCGCAGACCCGCTGGTACAGGTTAAAGGATCCGGTTGTCTCCGGCATCATCCACGCGATGTGCGATCTTTGCGAAGGGGCGGGTCCCAAGACATCTCCAGTCCGCTAGCCCAGCAAGCAAATGACCATCAGGGCGCCGGCGAACAGGACCATGAGCGACAGGACTACACTGGCCGTCACCCGCGGCCCGGCACTGGCCAGGCTGCGCAGGTCGACGCCAAGGCCGAGGCCAGCCATCGCCACCACGGTGAGCAGCAAGCTCAACGAACGGGTGGCATGGGCGATGGCGTCAGGGATCAACCCCAATGAGCGCAAGGCGGCCAGCGCGGCAAACACCACGATAAAGCCCGGCAAAAATTTGCCAAGGCGGGGCAGGGCAGGGCGCTTCCCACGATTGCCAAACAGCAGCGATACAGTCGCCAGCACCGGTCCCAGCATCAGTACCCGCACCAGTTTTACCAACGCACCGACTTGAACGGCGACGTCGCCCAGCGGGTGCGCCGCCGCTAGAACCTGTGGTACGGCATAGACGGTCATCCCTGCCAACATCCCCCCCTTGATCGCGCCAAGGCCCAGCGCCGGGGCGATGACCGGTACCAGCAGTACGACCACAATGCCCATTACCGCCGTAAAGCCGATCGAGGCTGCGACCTCGTCACCATCGGCGCCGATCGCCGGGCCGACCGCGGCGATGGCTGAATTGCCGCAGATCGCATTGCCACACGCGACCAACACCGCCATCCGTTCCGTCAGGCCAAACCAGCGCCCGATATGGTAGCCGAATGCGATCGTCAGCGTGATCGTGACCGCAATCGCCGCAATCAACGTTGGCCCCACCCCTGCCAGCGCAAACAGGCCGATCGACGCACCCATCAGCGCCACCGCAGCTTCCATCACCGGCTTGGCAGCAAAGCGCACACCCGCGCTGAACCTTGCAGGCAGACGCCCAAAACTGCGCAGAGTCGAGCCCAGAATGATCGCCAGCACCAGCGCCTCCAACCAGGCACGGCCCCAGATCGCCTGTTCACCATATTCGGTGGCGAAAGCGGCCAAGGCGATCAGGATGGCGAGCATCAGGCCGGGCAGAACCTGTGTGGCAGAGCGAACATATGTCATGTGCCCGACATGGGCGCTCGTCTGCCCTTGATCCAATCAATTGATTTTTTCTTTTCAATAGTTAAAATCTATCAAATGACGCTAGATCAACTTCGCATCTTTGTGACCGTGGCCGAAATGGCGAACATGACCCGTGCCGCCGAGGTCCTGCACCTCAGCCAACCCTCGGTCAGCGCCGCCATCGCCGCTTTGGAGGGGCGCCACGGGCTCAGCCTGTTTGACCGGGTGGGGCGCGGCATTGAATTGTCCGAGGCCGGGCGGGCGTTCCTGCCCGAGGCGCGCGATGTGCTGGCGCGGGCCAGTGCGGCGGTCGCCGCGCTGGATGATCTGGCGGGGCTGCGGCGCGGGCATCTGCGTCTCGCAGCGAGCCAGACCGTCGCGACCTACTGGTTGCCTGCGCGCATGGCGAGCTTTGCCCTGCAATGGCCAGGGGTCAACCTGTCGCTTTCGGTCGGCAATACGCAGGACGCTGTGGCGGCGGTGCTGGCCGGGGACGCGGATCTTGCCTTTGTCGAGGGCGAGGTCGCCGCCGACATGTTGCGCCAACGCGGGGTGGGCGAAGATCGCCTCGGGCTCTATGCAAGGTCTGACCATCCCTTGGCGCGCGGTCGGCTGACTATTCGCGATCTGCGTTCGGCGGCATGGGTGTTGCGGGAACCGGGGTCGGGTACACGGGCGCATCTGGCCGAAGTGCTGGCGATGGCTGGGCTTGATCCGGCCGAGCTGAACCTGCGGCTGGAATTGCCCTCGAACGGCGCGGTGCTCGAGGCGTTGACGGTCGGGGGATTGCTGACGGCAGTGTCCGATCTTGCCGCCGCATCGCGCTTGGCCGCAGGGCAAATCGTGCGGTTGGATTGGTCCTTTGCGCGTCGCCGCTTTACGCTCCTCAACCACCGTGCCCGCCGCCTCAGTCGCGCTGCCGAAGCGTTCATTGCCGATTTATAACTGGTCTTGCCCAGATCGCTGACCAGCTTCATCGGGTGGCTCCGGTCAGGTTCATTTTATTTGCACCGGGCAAGGCGCCCCCATATGTGGTGTCAGGCATGTATGGTTCGGGCGCGCAGTAGGCGCCCATTGCCCGTTTTCCGGCCGCCGCGGCCCCGACAGGAATAAGCGCAAAATCGATGTTGTCCTATTTTCACAACCATCGCTGGTGGCAGGCCCATGGCCAGCACCCGCTGCGCTCCTCCATCGGCGCGATGTTAGGCATGGTGATCAGCGCCGGTGCTGGGCTGATGGTTGCGACCCATCTGGGCGATGCTGTCTGGCTGGTCGCTCCGATGGGCGCGTCGGCCGTGCTGGTGTTCGCCGTGCCGGCCAGTCCGCTTGCTCAACCCCGGGCAGTGGTGGGGGGCAATGTGGCATCGGTCCTGGTCGGATTGGGTGTAGCACAGATGATCGGATCGCCGCTGGCCGGGGCGGCGCTGGCGGTGGGCTTGGCGATCCTCGTCATGCATCTACTGCGCTGTCTTCACCCGCCTGGCGGCGCGATGGCGCTGGTCGCGGCGATGCATGGTCACGCCGTCGCGCCATGGCCCTGGCATTTCGTGTTGGCGCCGGTGGCGGTCAACGCTGTGGCGCTGGTCGCGGCAGGGTGGGCATTCAACACCCTGACCGGAAGCCGCTATCCCCACCGTGCAGAACGTTTGCCCGAGCATCGCTCGCCTGTGGGCATTGATTATGACCGGGCCGACCTCGAAGCTGTGCTCGACGAATTGGAGGATGCGCCTGATGTGACGGTCGATGACCTTGATGCGATCTTTCGGGCGGTGCAAATCCGCCGGCAATCGCGCCCGTCGCGGGGCTTAGTTTGAACGCAAGCCGCGTGGATGGTGCCTGCGCCGCATCAAGGTAAGCCCAAGGAGCAGCGGCACCCACAAGGTCATGCCACGCAACAACAGGGTTGCGGTCATTGCCGGTTCGATCCGCACGCCGAGCAACGTCAACATTGCGATGCAACTGGCCTCAAAGCTGCCCAACCCCAGCGGGATCGGCACCAGCGTTGCGGCGATTGAGCCGCTCATCAGGCCGATGAACGCTGTGGACGGATGCAATGGCTGGCCCAGCGCGCACAGACACGCGGCCAGCGTCCCGGTATCGGCCACAAAGATCAGCCCGTTCCACAGTGAAACCCGCAGGATCAACCGGTGATCATGGACCAACCGGGCCGGCGCCTCGCCAATGATCGTCAGCAATTGCCGGATTGGCCCAATCCCCTCGACGTTCGGCGGCAAGGGGTGGCTGCCCCTTTGGCGCAGCCACAGTGCCAGCGATGGGATGCCGATTGCCACCATCAACAACATGGTGACCACCCCGACCAACGGCGGCGTTACTTCGCGGCGCAGCCACAGCATACCCAGCATCGCCAGCGCCAATGTGCCATAGGCGGCATAAAAACCGATCATCGAGACCAAGAGCGCTGCCATGGCCGTCGCCCGCGGCGCGCCCAGATCCATCAACCGTTGAACCAACACCACATTTCCGCCAAGCCCCGCATCGGGCAATGCCTGATCCGCAAACAGCTTGATCAACGCGATGGGAACAAGGCGCCGCAGCTTTTGCCGATGTCCGGCGCGATCCAGCACCGCATTCCAACCAACCGCCAAGCAGACATAGGTCGTGGCCTGAAAGCCGATGGCCAAAATCAGCCAACGCGGATCCGACTTTTCCGCCATGTCGACAAATTGCGTCAATTGCGCGAAATGCGTCGCGATCAAGAGAACGCCCGCGGCGGCAAGCGCTGAAAATAGCCAAACGCTTGCCCTGTGCCTCATAGCCAGACTGCCCCCATCCGAAGCAGGATCATGACTGCATATTCCTAATCGTTTGGCCCCGGTTATCCCGCGCCGATCTGTCGCGGGCGGACAGGTGTCTGTACTATAAAGCTGACAAAATAGTCGACAATCACTGCGGCTTGAGCGCAGCCATCAATTCTTCTGTATATTGATGGGCGGCGGATTTTTTTGCGCCCATTCGTCGCATGTGATCGATGACGGCATCGACCGCAATCTCGGCGATTTTATCTAAATCCTCGCCAATTTTCGCGTCAAGCAACATTTCCATCTTCTGCTTCAACACGCTGTACTTGGCGCATTTGGCAAGATGAAACATCCTTTCCGCAACATCGAGCTCTTTGTCGATATGGCAACCGCCATGCCCACAATGCCCACAATGGCAGCCACTGTGGCCACCGCAAGAATGGCAATGACACCCCTGATCCCTTGCGTTCAATACTGTTGAACATTCATTCATGATGGCTCTCCATGCGTGTAGCGACACGCGCGATTTCTGGCAGGTGGGGTCAAACGGCCTTCGGCTCACCCCTTGATTATATGCGCTTGGCGTTGGGTTCTGCGCACCGCGTAATTGAACGGATCGTGCCGGGCCTAGTGGCTTGGCCTGCCCAAGGCGCGCTCGACGCGGGTCAGGCGTGATGCGCGGATACCGCGCGCAGTGTCTCGATCGACAGCGACGCGGGCGCCTTAGCCACGACATCGCCAAGGGCGAGCATGCCAACCATGCGGCGATGTTCATCGATCACGGGCAGGCGGCGGATCCGCTTTAGCGCCATGATCCGCACCGCGTCCTCGAGATCCTCGTTCGCGTTGCAATAGATGACGGGTTCGCTCATCACGTTGCGCGCGGTCAGTTGAAGCGGATCCCCCACGCCACCCAGCCCCCGTATCACCAGATCGCGATCAGTCACCATGCCGATCAGCCGGTCATTTTCCCCCACAGGCAGGGCGCCGACATTTTCGGCACGCATGCGTGCGGCGATATCGGGCAACAGCGTGTCAGGATCGACCCAACTGGCACTGCGGTGCATCGCCTCATGTACTTTCATCTGAGCCTCCATCCTTGGCGCATCCAGCATGCCCCTTTGGCCAAGCCGCGGCTTGCGCAGGGTCAAGCCCTGTATAAAATGGCCAAAGCGCCATTTCCCGAGCGGCAGGCCGCCTTGCCGCCTTGCCGCGGGGGGGGGCGATCAGCCTGACTTTTCGACGTCAGCGATACTTTGCACCGCGCGAATAAAGCTGTCGGGGTTAAGCGAAATGGAATCTATGCCTCGGGCCACCAGAAAGGCTGAAAAATCAGGGTAATTGCTGGGCGCTTGCCCACAAATGCCTATTTCGATACCCGCGGCATGGGCCTTGGCAATCGCCTCGGCGATCATGATCTTGACCGCTGCGTCCCGCTCGTCAAACAACGCGGCCAGGAGGTCGGAATCCCGGTCCACACCCAGCACGAGTTGGGTGAGATCATTCGATCCGATGGAAAAACCGTCGAACCGCGTGGCAAAAGCCTCGGCCAACAGGACATTTGCCGGGATTTCGCACATCATGTAAATCCGCAGGCCATTCTCGCCCCGGCGCAGCCCGTTTTCGGCCATTGCGGCCAGAACGCGGTCGGCTTCGTCGAGCGTTCGACAGAATGGCACCATGATGATGACATTGGCAAAGCCAAATTCCTCGCGCACTCGTTGCAACGCGCGGCATTCCAGCGCAAAACCCTCGCGATATCGAGCATGGTAATACCGCGAGGCCCCACGAAAGCCGAGCATCGGATTTTCCTCATCCGGCTCGAACGGGCGGCCGCCAATCAAGTGGGCATATTCATTCGTCTTGAAATCGCTGAGCCGCACAATTGCGGGGTGCGGGTAATAGGGGGCGGCCAATTTGGCGATGCTGCGCGACAGGTGATCGACGAAATAGTCTGCCGGTGCGGCGTATCCCTTCGTCAATTTCCGGATACGGCGGTTGTCTTGGGGGCTGACCTGTTCGGGATGTAACAGCGCCATCGGGTGCGCCTTGATCACGTTGCTGATGATGAATTCCATCCGCGCCAGCCCGATGCCCTTGGCGGGCAATCGCCACCATTGGAAGGCTGATGCAGGTTCCGCGATATTGACCATGACCTGGGTACGGGTTTTGGGAATGGCGCCCAGTTCGATGACCTCGCTATCGAAGGGAAGCAGCCCGTCATAGACTTGGCCTTGTTCGCCACTCGCGCAGGATATCGTGATCGCCTGTGCCTCGCGCAGCCACGCCGTCGCATGGCCCGTGCCGATCACCGCCGGCACGCCCAGTTCGCGGCTGACGATGGCGGCATGGCTGGTCGCGCCGCCATGGTCGGTCACGATCCCCGCGGCCCGCTTCATAATGGGCACCCAATCGGGATCGGTATTGCCGGTGACCAGGATCGCCCCATCGGTGAAACGGGCAATATCGCCAATATCGCGAATGACACAGGCCTTGCCCGAGGCAATCGCACCGCCGACCGCGACGCCGGACAGCAGGGGCTGGGCCTTGGCGGTCAGGCGGTAGCTGCGAAAGGCGGTGCTGCTGCGGCTTGATTGCACCGTTTCGGGGCGGGCCTGGACCAGATAAACAAGGCCGCTATCGCCGTCCTTTGCCCATTCCAGATCCATGGGGCGGCCATAGTGCTGCTCAACGATCGCGGCCCAGCGGCTCAGCTCGATAATTTCCGCATCATTCAGTACGAATGCCGCCCGCTCCGACGGGCGGGTTTTGACAAGCCGGGTGCGTTTGCCACCGCCCTTGGCATATACCATCTTGATGGCCTTGGTGCCGCAATTCTTCTCGATGATCGGGCAGACGCCGGGCTTTTGCAGCAAGGGTTTGAATATCACATAGGTATCGGGATCGACCGCGCCTTGCACCACGGTTTCGCCAAGGCCCCACGCGGCGCTGATGACGACGACTTGCGGAAAACCGGTTTCGGGATCGATGGTGAAAATCACGCCAGCCCCCGCAAGGTCGGATCGCACCATCTGCTGGATGCCGATCGACAAGGCGACGGCGAGATGGTCGAAGCCACGGGCCTCGCGATAGCTGATGGCGCGGTCGGTAAAGAGCGAGGCAAAGCAGTGCAGGCAGGCCGCCAACAAGGCATGTGGGCCGCGAATATTCAGAAATGTCTCCTGCTGCCCGGCAAAGCTGGCGTCGGGCAGATCTTCGGCTGTGGCACTGCTGCGGACCGCCACGGCGGGGTCTTTCCGCTTTACGCGGGCGCCCAGCCGGTCATAGGCCGCAAGGATATCTTGCGCGAAGGCATCAGGAATGCGCGCCGACAGGATCTCGTCGCGAAGCGCGGCACCGGTTTCTTGCAGGTTTGTCAGGCCCGCCTGAAAACGGCGTATATGCTGGCGCATCGCAGGCTCGATGCCGTTGGCGGCGAGGAAATCGCGATAGGCCGCCGCCGTCGTGGCAAAGCCCGCCGGCACCCGCACACCGCGATCACCCAATTCGCGAACCATCTCGCCCAGCGAGGCGTTTTTGCCGCCGACGCAAACGATATCGGCCATGTCGATATCTTCGAACCAAAGGATCGATGAGGGCGTTTTTCGCATGCTTTCTGAACCCTAATTGCCCGGTTCCATACAAAAATTTCCGCGCGCCTCGGCCAGCAGGGCGATGACTTCGGCGTCTCTGGTTTGCGTGAAATCGCCATAATGGGCGCCGACCGCGTAAAACGGGTCGGGCGAGGCCAGGCAAACCACCGCGTCGCAGAGCGGACGCAAGTCGTGGAGCACCTCGCGCGGTGCCAGCGGGACGGCCAACACGATCCGGCGCGGCGCAGCCTGAGCCAATGCCCGCAACGCGGCGCGCATGGTCCCCCCCGTCGCGATGCCATCATCGACCACCACTACTGTACGCCCGGCCAGCGGGATGGCGGGGCCGGTCCGATAGGTGGCACGGCGCCGGTCGATCTCGGCGCGTTGGCGGGAAATTTCGTGATCGATATAGGCCTGATCCGCCCCAACCATGCGGGCGGCGGCGGCGTCAATCACCACTTGGGGCGAGGCGCCATCGACCATTGCGCCAATGCCGTATTCCTGATGTCCCGGCGCACCGATCTTGCGGACCAGCAGGATATCCAGGGGCGCCTTGAGCGTTCTGGCGACTTCGAAACCTGGCGGAACACCGCCGCGCGGCAGCGCCAGTACGACCGGGTCGGTCAGGCCGAGCGCCAACACCGCCCGGGCCAATAACTGGCCCGCCGCACGGCGATCGGCGAACAGAACGGTCATGGCTGTTGCGCCCTATGGTGAACCACCTGACCCAGCATCCCCGGCGCCGCACACCCACGATCCATTGCCGCCTGCGCTTTGGAAGCTGGGCGGATGGCCACGCGGTCCAGCGCAGCAAGGGCGATCCTGTGGCCGATCATAGTCCAAATGGCCAGGTTTCGGGCGCGCCCTGCGGCCGTTCGGCCCCAAGCGGTGTGACCGCGCGGGTTTCTTCAAACCAGACATAGGCATCAAACTGGTCAGCCAGAACCGCCTCGAAATAGTGGCTCACCAATTCGGAATGCGGCCGATAGACGACGCCGACCGCGCGTTCGAGCAAAGTTTGCGAGAGGATATCGGCCAAGCCGCTCCGTTTTGCGCCGCGCCAATCGGTCAGGCTACGAGCATGGCCCGTGCGGCGAAAGGCTTCCTCCCAACTGTGCGGGCGGGCCGGACGAAGCTGCATCACTTGCATCTGCGCGCCCCAATCCGATGCGGCCGCGACCGTACCGCGATCGGTGCCAAAGCCGATCAGTGCGGCCTCTTCGCCATAGGCGGTGCGGATTAGTTCGCCGATGTTGAATTCTCCGCGCCAGCCCATCGCGGTAGCCGAGGCATTGCCGATATGTGAATTATGCGCCCAGATCACCGCGCGGGCGTCGGTCCGATAGGCCATCAACCGTTGCACCGTATCGAACATATGCCGATCGCGCAGGTTCCAGCTCGCCGCCGCCCCGCGGTACATCGCGCGATAATAGCTCTCTGCCGCGCGCACGATCCGCGCGTTTTGTTCGGCATCGAAATAGGCCTCGCCATCCCGCGCGATCAGCTGCATCCGCTGCTGCAACAAGGTGCGCAACTGGGCCACGACGGCGGCCTCGCACCCCATCATGTGGCCGTGTTCGACGGTTTGGCCATAGTGTTGCGGCGCCTCTTGCCAAGGTAACAGGCAACCATAGCGGCGTCGCGCCTCTGTTGCGGCCATCGGGTCATGGGCGTCAAGATAGGCGATCACGGCATGCATGGATTCCCCCAGGCTGTAGACATCCAGCCCGCGCATCGACGTGCGTGCCGCCTCGGGAAGGGCTGCGTTATGCCGCCGCAACCAGTCGGCAAAGTTGAGCACTTCCTCGTTGCGCCACATCCATGTGGGAAAGCGCAGGAAGGGATCGCCCCGCTTTGGGCGCGGCGCATTATGGCGGACATGGTCATCGATGCGGGCGATATCGGGCCAATCGCCCTCGACGGCGACAATATTGAAACCATGATGTTCGATCAGGCGCCGTGTGATGGCCGCTCGTGCTGCGTAAAATTCATGTGTGCCATGCGTTGCCTCGCCCAACAGGACGATCCTTGCGTCGCCAAAGCGAGCAAAGGCATCGGCAAAATTCGGGGCTTCGACAGGCGGCAGAATTTCGGCCGCGTCGCGCAATCGCCCAATTAGCGCCGCCCGTTCAGCCACCATCCGGTCGTCGTCGGCCATGCCACTTCCTGGCGCGATCATCGTGTATTTGCCTGCGGGCTGGACGGGGTCTGTGCGTTCGACTGGGCGGTGGCGAACCAGCGTTGGCCCGGCCAGCATTTGCCCGGCCAGCGCTGGCCCTGGGGCCTATGGGAAATGGGGTCTGTCATGGCACGCCATCCTCTTCCTGCTGGAGGTCCAGGGAATTTCAGGTCGCTCCGGGCAAGGGGGTGACGACGGGCCATGCTGGGCATCGTCGCCGAGATGTAGAGTTAGCGCGCAATAATGGTGACCCGAAGCCCTGCGTAATTACCTGAAATTTTCGTCAAAATGGTGTTTGAGAATATTCAGAACAGAATTCCGCACATATAAGTCAATTGCCTTACGCAATGTCCTGTCATCCCGGCGCGACTGACGGGTGTTGTTCTTCAGGGCGGGGGTCATTCGCCGCAGCGGGGGACAGGCTGCATCGGGCGGGATGCCGCGCCCGCAGGCTTGGTCTCCCACGCGCGCGCCTTGCGTCACACGTTGCCGGTTGCAACGTGAGCAAGAGCGCTTGGCGCTCTTGCTCACGTCGTCGATCGGGGCTTAGCCCCGGTTTTCCGTGATGTAATCCTCGATGCATGATGCCAGCGCGGTCAGCGGCATGGCGCCGGGCAACAGGCCGGCATCGTGGAACTTGCGGATGTCAAAGCGCGATCCCAGCGCAGCCTTGGCCTTCTCGCGCAGGCGCAGCCATTCGAGCTTGCCCAACATATAGCTGCAAGCTTGCCCCGGCCACACGCAGTAGCGCTCGACCTCGGTGATCGCCGCGCTTTCGGGATCGCCCAGCGTTTCGGTATAAAATTTGACTGCCCGTTCCCGGCTCCACCCCATGGCGTGCATGCCGCTATCGACGACCAACCGCACTGCGCGAAACATTGCGTCGTGGATCTGTCCGACATGGCCCAGCGGGTCATCATCATACATGCCCATCTCTACCGCCAATTGCTCGGCGTAGAGCGCCCAGCCTTCGCCATACCCGGAGAAGAACTGTACCTTGCGGATCATGGGCAGTCCGGCCTCTTGGGCCAGGCTGCCTTGCAAATGGTGCCCGGGGATGCCTTCGTGAAAGGTCAGGGTTGGCAATACCCAGCGCGGCGTTTCGGCCGTGTCGCGCAAATTGATGTAATAGGCACCCGCCCGCGAGCCATCCAGCGCACCAGGCTGGTAATAGCCGCCAGGCGCACCGGCCTCGATCACCTTGGGAACGCGGCGGATTTCCAATTTGGCCTTGGGCAACGTGCCAAACCATTGTGGGAGCTTGGCGCTGATTTTCTTTACTTGCGTGTTGAGGTCGGCGATCAGCTGTTCCTTGGCCGCATCGGTGTTCGGATACAACTGTTTGGGGTCGGCATACAGCGCGCGCAGCCGCTGTCCGACGCTGCTATGATGCATGCCCTGCTTTTTCAGGATGGTATCGATCTGTTCGCTATACTGGGCGATCAAGGCTAGTCCGACGCGGTGGATTTCGGCGGGCGGCATCAGGCTGGTGGTGTAGTTTTGCAGGCTCAGGGCATAGAGGCGATCGCCTTGCGGCAATCGGGCGACGCCTGCGGTATGGACGGCGCCCGGCAACAGCTTTTCAAGCAGCGCCGCCTGACGATCCAATGCGGGCTGAACGCGGGTTGTGTAAATCTGCGTCGCGCGCGCCTCCCAATCCCCGGCGAGGTTTTTGGCCTGTGTGCGGCGAACCAGCGATTGCACGAGATTGGCTTTGGCCGGCGCCGCATCGCGCAGCGCCTTGATCTGCAACAACGCCTTGGTCAGCACGAAATCAGGCGGTACGACCCCCAGCGCGACGTCGTGGCGGCATTGCTCGCTTTCCTGGTCAATCGCCGTCGCAAAGGCGGCGAGCCGGGCGAGGTAGGCCTCTGCATCAACGCTTGTCTCGATGCTGTGTTGGCTGTCAAGAAAGTCAGGCACCGATTGGTAGGCGCCGGTCAACTGGCTCAGGACATAGGGGCTGCCGGCATAGGGCAGGTCGTGATTCATCGTATTTTGCGCATCGATGCCAAACAGCACCGAGTCATAATTAGTCCGGTTGAGACCGGTCAGCATTTCCCTGCGGATCGCCTTTAATTCCGCGAATTGGGCGGCGGTGTGCACCTTGTCGCTTTCCCACCCGGCCAACGATCTGTCGTCGAGCATGCCTTTGGCGCCAAGGCGGCTGCCATTATCGAGGCCGAGGCTGGTGACCGCTTCGGGCGACCGGTCGAGCATTTGTTCGACGATGCTGTTGAGCAGCACGGCGAGCCGGCCATCCTCGGCCGATCCGGTCGAAGTCGCCCAGACGTCTCGTGCGTCAGCTAGGCTGGCCAGCACGATTGTGGCGGCCCCGGTCTTGAGCAACTGACGACGATCCATCCTTAACCTCCCCTGCGCCAGCGATTCAGCGCGCCTCAGGCTATTGATATTTCTCGCAGATGGAAAGGGGGCGGCAACAGGCATGCCTTTATGGGGTGGCGTCGACAGGT
>CAIOKP010000298.1 GCA_903858875.1 uncultured Sphingomonadales bacterium | reverse complement strand
TCGCGGCCAGCGCATCCTTGGCCGAGCGCGTGTCCACCGTGACGACCAACGACAGGCCCGGCACCAGCACCTTGTTCGCCTCTGGCCCGGCATCGATACGGATACGCACCGGCACGCGTTGGATGATCTTGGTGAAATTGCCTGTGGCATTCTGCGGCGGGATCAGCGAGAAATTGGCGCCAGTGCCGGGCGTCACGCTGTCCACCGTGCCGTGGAACGTCACACCCGACAGCGCATCGACAACGATCTCTGCCGGTTGGCCAGCGCGCATCAGCCCGACCTGCGTTTCCTTGAAATTGGCCAGCACATAGATCCCGGTATCAGGGACAATGGTCATCAACCGCGTACCGGGTTGTACAAATTGCCCAACCCGGACGCTGCGACTGGCAATCCGCCCGGCCAGCGGCGCGACAAGATGTGTAAAGGCGAGGTCATGGCCAGCCGCCTCGGCGGCCACCCGCGCGGCATCAACGCGGGCGCTGGCCTGCTGCGCCTGCGCGCCCAGCGTGGTAATCCGCAGACGCGCTTGCGACACGGCGGCGCGCTTGCCCGCCACATCGGCCGCGGCGCGTTTTTGCGCGGTGACCAATGCGGCGAGTTTTTCCGCCGGTTCCGCGCCCGCCGTGGCCAGCGGGCGATAACGGGCGACCTCGCCCGTGGCATGGTCGAGATCGGCCTCGGCGGCCTGCAATGCGGCCTCGGCGGCGGCGACACCTGCGCCGCCCTCTGCCGATTGCGCGCGGGCGGCGTCGACCGTCGCGCGGGCCGAACCGATGTCCGCCTGCGCCGCCGCCAGCCGTGTTTGGTAATCAATGGGGTCGATGTCGACCAGCGACGCACCAGCCGCAACCTGTTGATTGTCCGCGACCGAAACCGCCTTCACATAGCCTGCCAGCTTGGTCGCGATGGCGACTTGGTCGGTCTGGAACGTCGCGTCGTTGGTGTCCTCGAAATAGCGGCCATAGCTGTCATAGCGCCAATAGGCCCCCGCCGCCGCGATCACCGCCACGGTTGCCGCGCCCAAACCCAACTGCTTCAAACCGACCGTCATGCGGGGTCCTTTCCATGGATGCCGACTCCCCGGTCGGATAATGGAACGGATTAGTACTATTTGTGCACATGCAGCACAAGCCGCATTACACCCCAAACCGCCGTTTTTGCCGGGCAAATTCCGCGTCTAACGCCTCGATCACTGCTCGAATGCGCGGCATATGGCGCAAATCAGCATGCACCCCGAGCCAGATTTCGCGCGCGGGTCCCTCCCCCGCCTCGGCAATGCGAACGACCCCGGCGTCGGAATCCCCAAGGTAGCATGGGAGGCACGCCACCCCGATCCCTGCCCGCACCGCCGCCAATTGCGCATCGCGGCTGTTCGACCGCATCGCCAAGCGCGCCTGTGGCATCCGTTCGGCCAACCAGCGCGCCTCGGGCAAATGCGCCTGATCCTCCAGCACGGTAACCACCGCTTGGTCGCCCGCCACCATCGGCGACCCATGCGCCGTCAGGTAAGCGGGGCTGGCGTAAAGCGCGCTGGACGCGACGGCCATGCGGCGGGTGACCAATTCGTTGCCCTCAAACCGCGCCATCCGGATGGCCAGATCCGCCTCCCGCTTCGACAGGCTGAGCGAGCGGGATTCGGTCAGCACATCGACGCTGATGCCCGGATATTTCGCCTGCAACGCCACGATCGCGCCGGGCAGTAACAGGTTGGCGACAACCTCGACCGCTGTCACCCGCACCACGCCCGACAGCGCCACATCGCGGCCCTGCACCATACGCTCAACCGCGATGGCCTCGGCCTCCATACGCTCCGCATTGCCGAGCACGGCCTCGCCCAGTGGGGTCAGTTCGTACCCCTGCGGCGTGCGTTGCAACAGCCGCGCCCCGGCGCGCTGTTCGAGCGCCTCCAGCCGGCGGCTCATCGTCGATTGCCCCACACCAAGGTCACGCGCCGCGCCCGACAGGCTGCGCGCCCGGGCAATGGCCAAAAAGCTGCGCACATCATCCCAATCCATCGCATCCATCCGTTTTTGCATAGGTGATTTCGCTTTATAGGGAATGTTCATGCAAAAACCATCACCCTATTACCAACCCATCGCATCTCGAAGCGCGCCGGTCATCGGCGCCGGAGTTCCGCCATGTTGCCTACCCTGTTCCTGTCCCACGGCGCGCCTACCCTGCCATTGCAGGATGTGCCGGCGCGCGACTTCATCGCCGGATTGGGGCAAAGCCTGCCGCGGCCCGATGCGATTGTGATGGTGTCCGCGCATTGGGAAACCGATGTGCCGAGCGTGAACGCAGTCGCCATCAACGCGACGATCCACGATTTCTACGGCTTCCCCGCCCCGCTGTATGCGCTGACCTATCCCGCCCCCGGCGCGCCGGACCTTGCCGCGCGCATCGCCGATATGCTGGGCGATGCCGGATTGCGCGCCCGGATCGATCCGGCGCGCGGGCTGGACCATGGCGCATGGGTGCCACTGTCGCTGATGTGGCCGGGGCACGACATCCCGGTGCTGCAACTGTCGATACAAAGCAGGCTGGGGCCGGGCCACCATGTGCAATTGGGTCGCGCGCTGGCGACCTTGCGCCAACACAACATTCTGGTGATCGCCTCGGGCAGCTTCACGCATAATCTGCGCGCGCTGCAATGGAGCAACCCCGGGCCGCAGCCGACATGGGTCACCGAATTTGCCGACTGGATGCATCAGGCGTTGATCGCGGGACGCACTTGCGATCTGGTGTCCTATCGCCGGTTGGCGCCACATGCCGTCGAAAACCACCCGACGGATGAACATCTGCTTCCCCTGTTCGTTGCGCTGGGCGCGGCGGGCGAAGGGGCCAAGGCCGAACGACTTCATACCTCTGTCGATTTCGGCATTCTGCGCATGGATGCCTATCAATTCACCTGAACCACCCCCCGAAGGAGACTACCCCCATGAGCAATATTCTCGTGATCCGTTCCGCCGCCACGGGCGACGCCTCGATCAGCAACACGTTGATCGACGCCTATCTGGCCGCCACCCCCGGCGCGACCGTGGTTGACCGCGACCTCGACGCCGATCCGGTGCCGCACGTCACGTCGCGCTCGCTGGCCGGGATCGGCCGTCAGGCCCCCGAAGGCACCGATTTTGCGACCACCCGCGCGCTGGCCGATATGCTGATCGCCGAAGTGTTTGCCGCAGACACCATCGTCATTGGCCTGCCGCTGTATAACTTTGGCATCCCCTCGACGCTGAAGAGCTGGTTCGACTATGTGCTGCGCGCTGGCACCACGTTTCAATACACCGCCACCGGCCCCGAAGGTCTGGTCAAGGGCAAGAAGGCGATCATCGCCCATGCCCGCGCCGGGCAATATGACGACACCGCCGGCATCGCGCTGGCCGTGCCACATCTTAAATCGCTGCTCGGCTTCATGGGCGTGACCGATGTCGAAGTCGTGACCGCCGAAGGCCTCGCCTTTGGCCCCGAAGCGGCCGCCGCCGCGATCACCGGCGCCACCGCCAAGATCGCCGCGCTTGCCAAGTAAGCCTCTAAGCCCTCTCTCACAGGATTTTTCAGTCATGCGCTTCATGTCTCATTTCGTCATCGCCGCCGCCGCACTGGCCGCGCTGCCCGCCACGATCCACGCGCAAAGTCCGGTCGCCAATGTCGCCCCTGCCAGCGTCGTGGCCGGCAATTACAAGGCGGATCCCAGCCACACCCGCGTCAGCTTCACCGTCAGCCACATGGGCTTTTCGGACTGGTACGGTGA
>CAIOKP010000297.1 GCA_903858875.1 uncultured Sphingomonadales bacterium | reverse complement strand
GGGGCATGGTGCCCAAGGTTATGGCAACGGTGGCGACGCGGGACAAGCAGATCGCCGACGACCTCGCCGCCGCGGAGGCTGCGCGTCGCGCGGCTGATGCTGCAGAAGTGTCGTGGAAGGCCGATGCCGCCAAGCAACGCGCCGACGCACAGGCCCTGATCGGTCAGGCCAAGGCCGAAGCCGCCAAGGCGACTGACGCCCGTTTGGCCGATGCCGCCAAGGTGATCGATGCCCGTCTGGCTGAGGCTGATGCGCGCATCGCCGCTGCCCGTGCCGGTGCGATTGAGGAAATTGAAACCGTCGCCAGCGATGCGGCCAGCGACATTGTCGCCCGCCTCGCGGGGATTTCCGTCGATGCGGGCGCGGCTCGTGCGGCGGTGAAGGAGGTGCTGCATGGCTAATCTCACTAGCCTTATCCTGCTCTCCGCTGGCGCTGCGGCGCATGAAGCGCCGGAGCCGGCCGCTTTTGGCGTACTGTCTGCCGCGTGGATTGTTGCTGCTTCGATGGCGGTGCTTATCTTGGTGGCGCTGCTGCTGAAAGTGCCGGCGATGATGACCAAGGGCCTCGATTCGGGGATCTCGGAAATTAAGAAGCAGTTGGAAGAAGCCAAGGTGCTCCGTGCCGAAGCGGAAAAGCTGCGTCAGGAATATGCCGACCGTATCGCCAACGCTGAAAAAGACGCAGCGGCGATGCTGGCTCATGCCAAGACTGAAGCCGAGGCGATTGTTGCCAAGGTGCAGGTCGATACGACGGCCGTCATCGGTCGCCGTGAAAAGATGGCTTCCGACAAGATCGCTGCCGCTGAACGTGGCGCGATTGCAGAACTGCGCAACAAGGCGGCCGAGGCGGCCACCACTGCGGCGCGCGGTCTGATCGCCAGTCAGTATGGCGCACCGGCCGACAAGGTCCAGGTGGATGCGGCAATCGCCGGTATCTGATCTGTTCAGTATTGCCGATGGTACGAAACCCCCCGCCTCGTGCGGGGGTTTTTGTGTATCGATCTAAGACATATACGGGGGAGCATGGCGCTCCACGCCCGTTTCAAAAGCTGTTCTTAGCCTCTCGAAGCGCGGCGAATGTGGCAACCGCGTCGCTACCCCACCTTGCTTGCACCGCAGCGTCATCCGCCCGTAGGAACGGATTGCAGGCCAATTCACGCGCCAATGGAAAGGGCACCGTAGGCAAGCCCTTGGCACGTAGCAGTCTGATGTCTCGGGCGTAGTCTGCCAATGCCACATTGTCAGGATCTGCATGCACGGCAAAGCTGGCATTGGCCGCGGTATATTCATGCGCGCAATAGATCTGTGTCGTAGCGGGCAGCGCCTTGAGCCGTTGAAGGCTCGCCCAAAACTGCGCCGCTGTTCCCTCGAACATCCTGCCGCAGCCCAACGCGAATAGCGAATCGCCGACAAAGGCTGCACCGGCGTTCGGCAGAACATAGGCGACATGGCCCAGCGTATGGCCGCCGACATTCAAGACCTGCGCTTCATAAGCTCCTAACGCGACGGTATCGCCTTGATCCACCGGGCGATCGACTGCGTCGATCTTGGCCGCATCGCCAGCAGGAGCGACGATGGTGCAGCCAGTCGCAGCTTTGATGGCCGCATTCCCGCCAGCGTGATCGGCATGCCAGTGGGTGTTCCAGATCTGCGTTATCCGCCACCCTTTCGCCTTGGCCTGCGCCAGATATTCTGCGGCGTCTGGAGTGTCGATGCACACCGTTTCGCCACTGGCGGGATCGTGGACCAGATAGCCGTAATTGTCCGTGAGGCAGGCGAATTGGTGAATTTGTAGCGTCATGGGCAGGAGTCCTTTCGGGCGAAGGGTAGCATCAAGAGCCTGGCAAGGGCAGGGGGGCATCGCGCCCTGTATCCTCTTGACGTCGTCCGGCCAGAGGAGGGGGCTCCTACCCCTCGCGGCAAAGCGGCCCACGGCCCGTGCCTCGCGCCCAAACAAAAAGCCCGCCCGGATCGCTCCGGACGGGCCAAATGTTTCAGGCGATAGCCCGAAGGATCAAGCTTACTGCTTGCCCTTCAGCGCGGCGCCGAGGATGTCGCCCAGCGAAGCGCCGGCATCCGACGAGCCGTACTGCTCCACGGCTTCCTTTTCTTCGTGCAGCTGACGCGCCTTGACCGAGAAGCTGGGCTTCTTCGACCGGTCGAAACCGGTGACCATGGCGTCGATCTTCTGACCAACCTGGAAGCGGTCGGGGCGCTGTTCGTCGCGGTCGCGACCAAGGTCGCTACGCTTGATGAAGCCGGTGGCGCCATCGTCGCCAGCCTGAACTTCCAGGCCGCCGTCGCGCACTTCGAGCACGGTGACGGTGACGACTTCGTTGCGACGCAGGCTGCCAGCAGCAGCAGCAGCGCCACCAGCGGCAGGCGCACCCTTTTCGAGCTGCTTCATGCCGAGGCTGATGCGCTCCTTCTCGACATCAACGTCGAGAACGATGGCCGAAACCTGCTCGCCCTTGCGGTGCAGGGCCAACGCGTCTTCACCCGAGATGCCCCAAGCGATGTCCGACATGTGAACCATGCCGTCGACGTCGCCATCCAGACCGATGAACAGGCCGAATTCGGTAGCGTTCTTGACTTCGCCCTCGACGGACGAGCCAACGGGGTGCTTCTCGGCGAAGGCTTCCCATGGGTTCTGCTGAGCCTGCTTGAGGCCGAGCGAGATGCGGCGCTTGTCCGAATCGACTTCGAGAACCAGCACGTCGACTTCCTGTGAGGTCGAAACGATCTTGCCGGGGTGCACGTTCTTCTTGGTCCACGACATTTCCGAAACGTGAACCAGGCCTTCGATGCCGGCTTCCAGTTCGACGAACGCACCGTATTCGGTGATGTTCGTGACAACGCCGTGCAGCTTGGCGCCGACCGGGTACTTGGCGGCAACACCATCCCACGGATCCGATTCCAGCTGCTTCATGCCGAGGCTGATGCGCTGCGTTTCGTGATTGATGCGGACGATCTGCACCTTCACTTCGTCACCGATGGCGATGACTTCGCTCGGGTGGTTGACGCGCTTGTAGCTCATGTCGGTGACATGCAGCAGGCCGTCGATGCCGCCGAGGTCAACGAACGCACCGTAATCGGTGATGTTCTTGACGGTGCCGACGATGATCTGGCCCTCGGCCAGGTTCTGGATCAGGCCCGAACGCTGTTCAGCGCGGGTTTCTTCCAAAACGGCGCGACGCGACACAACGATGTTGCCACGACGACGGTCCATCTTCAGGATCTGGAAGGGCTGCGGCACATCCATCAACGGGGTGACATCGCGCACGGGGCGGATATCGACCTGCGAACCGGGCAGGAAGGCCACGGCGCCATCGAGATCAACGGTGAAACCACCCTTGACGCGGCCAAAGATCACGCCTTCGACGCGCTTGCCTTCGCCAAATTCGTTTTCGAGCTTGTCCCACGCGGCTTCGCGGCGGGCGCGATCGCGGCTCAGCATCGCTTCGCCATCGGCGTTTTCGACGCGATCCACATAAACTTCGACTTCATCGCCGACCGACAGGCCATGCGGTTGGCCCGGCATGGCGAATTCGCGCAAGGCCACGCGGCCTTCGCTC
>CAIOKP010000296.1 GCA_903858875.1 uncultured Sphingomonadales bacterium | reverse complement strand
TCTCGAATTGACGCCCGAGGCGTGCAACCAATTATGGGTGCCGGTCGGCTTTGCGCACGGGTTTTGCACGATCCTGCCGAACACGATCGTCGCCTATAAAGTGACCCGTTATTACAGCCCGGAAAACGACAAGGGCATGGCATGGAATGACCCGGCGGTCGGCATCGACTGGCCCGCGGTGGCCGATGCCGAAACGCTGTCGGCCAAGGACAAGGTGCAGCCGTGTCTGGCCGATCTCCCCCCCTATTTTGGTATGAAGGACTGATCCGCGATGCGCAGTATTGTAACCGGCGGCGCGGGGTTTATCGGGTCGGCACTGGTGCGGCATCTGGTGGCACAGGGCGAGGATGTGCTGACCATCGACGCGCTGACCTATGCGGGCAATATGGCGTCGTTACAGGAAGTGGCGGGCAATCCGCGCCATAGCTTCCTGCACGCCGACATCCGCGACGCGGCCGCAATGACCAAGGCGATTGCCGAGTTCAAGCCCGACCGCATCCTGCATCTGGCGGCGGAAAGCCATGTGGATCGCTCGATCACCGGCGCTGGCGATTTCATCATGACCAATGTGGTCGGCACGTTCACCTTGCTGGAGGCGGCGCGGGCCTATTGGAACGTGCTGGAGGCGGTGCCCAAGGCGGCGTTCCGCTTCCTGCATGTCTCGACCGACGAGGTCTATGGCTCGCTGGGCGACGAGGGGCTGTTTGAAGAGACGACGCCTTATGACCCGTCCAGCCCCTATTCGGCCAGCAAGGCGGCCTCCGATCATCTGGCGAAGGCGTGGCACCGCACATATGGCATGCCGATTGTGGTGTCGAATTGCTCGAACAATTACGGGCCTTATCACTTCCCGGAAAAGCTCATTCCGCTGACCATCCTGAACGCGCTCGCGGGCAAGGCATTGCCGGTCTATGGTGCGGGGGACAATATCCGCGACTGGCTGTATGTCGAGGATCACGCCCGCGCGCTGGACCTGATCGCGGCCAAGGGCCTTGTGGGCGAGACGTATAATGTCGGCGGGCGCAATGAACGCCGCAATATCGATGTGGTGCGCCGCATTTGTCAGGTGCTCGACCGGTTGGTGCCGGGGGATACCCCGCGTGAGGAGCTGATCCGGTTTGTGACCGACCGGCCGGGCCATGATGCGCGCTATGCGATTGATGCGACCAAGCTGGAGACGGAGCTCGGCTGGCGCGCGCAGGAAGATTTCGACAGCGGCATTGAGAAAACAGTGCAGTGGTACCTCGACAATGCTTGGTGGTGGCAGCCATTGCGGGATGGCTATGGCGGGGAACGCCTGGGCCTGATCGCGGAAAAGGTGCCAGCCTGATGCGTATCGTCGTCACCGGCAAGGTCGGGCAAGTGGTCACTGCCTTGCTTGAACGCGCGCCTGATAGCGTCGAGGTGATCGCGCTGGGGCGGCCCGAGCTGGATCTGGCCGATGGGGCCAGTATCGAGGCGGCGATCCGCGCGGCGCGTCCTGATGTTGTGGTGTCGGCGGCGGCCTATACGGCGGTCGACCGGGCGGAAAGCGAGGTCGAGACGGCGCTGGCGATCAATGCCACGGGCGCTGGTGAAGTGGCGCGGGTGTCGCATGAGCTGCTGATCCCGGTGATCCATATTTCGACCGATTACGTGTTCGACGGCACCAAGCCTGCCCCCTATGTCGAGAGCGATCCGGTCGCGCCATTGGGCGCCTATGGCCGGACCAAGCTGGCAGGCGAACAGGCCGTGATAGCAGCGCACCCCGGCGCGGTGATTTGCCGCACGGCATGGGTCTACAGCCCGTTTGGCGCGAATTTTGTGCGGACCATGCTGCGGCTGGCGCAAACGCGCGATGACGTCGGTGTGGTCGCCGATCAGATGGGCAATCCGACCAGCGCGCTCGACATTGCGGACGCGATTTTCGAAATCGCCGACACCTTGGTGACGCATCCCAGCGAGGCCCCGCGCGGCATTTTCCACATGACCGGCAGCGGCGAGGGCAGTTGGGCCGACATGGCCGAGGCCGTGTTTGCCGCCAGTGCGGCGGCCGGTGGCCCCAGCGCTACCGTGCGGCGGATCACCACCGCCGATTATCCCACCCCGGCACCGCGCCCGGCCAATTCGCGGCTCGATTGCGGCGCATTGGCGCGGGGCTATGGCATCCGATTACCCGATTGGCGCGGCTCTGTCGTGGCGGTCGTTGCGCGATTGATCAAGGAACAGGAGTTGGCGGCATGAAGGGGATCATTCTGGCGGGGGGCAGCGGCACGCGGCTCTATCCGATGACGCTGACGCTGTCGAAGCAACTGATGCCGGTTTATGACAAGCCGATGATCTATTACCCCCTGTCGACGTTGATGCTTGCAGGGATCCGGGAAATCCTGATCATCACCACGCCGCAGGATGCCGCCGCGTTTCAGGGGTTGTTGGGCGATGGGTCGCAATGGGGGCTGGAGATCAGCTATGCGGTGCAGCCCGAGCCGAAGGGTCTGGCGCAAGCCTATACGATTGGCGCGGATTTCGTCGATGGCGGGCCGTCGTGTCTGGTGTTGGGCGACAATATCTTTTTCGGTCACGGATTGCCGCAACAGATGGCCAAGGCGCGGGCGGGTCTGGCCAATGGCGCAGGCGGCGCGGCAGTGTTTGCCTATCACGTCGCGGACCCGGAACGCTATGGCGTCGTGGAATTCGACAAGCATCGCCGCGCGATCAGCATTGAGGAAAAACCGAAGGTGCCCAAATCGAACTGGGCGGTGACGGGCCTGTATTTCTATGACGCCGATGTGGTGAATATCGCGGCCAATATCCAGCCTTCCGCGCGCGGCGAGTTGGAGATTACCGATGTGAACCGCGTCTATCTGGAACGCGGCACGCTGCAGGTGATCGAGATGGGGCGCGGGTTTGCCTGGCTGGACACGGGTACGCCGGACAGCTTGCTCGATGCGGCGGAATTTGTTGCCACGCTGGAAAAGCGGCAGGGGATGAAGATCGCCTGTCCCGAGGAAATCGCCTGGCGGATGGGGTTCATCGGGCTGGCCGAGTTTGAACGGGCGATCGATCGGCTGGGCAAGGGCAATTATGGGGCTTATCTGCGTCGGCTGGCGGCAGCGGGGACAGAGCCGGCCTTTGCTTTGTAATGGATGCATCGTAGCCTGAGTCCAGGTTGCAATAGCGCGGCGGCAAGGGCAGCCTCGCAGCAAGGGTGGCCACAGCGACGCACGCCGAGGCGTCGGGTCAAGAAATTAAGAATAAAGGGATTTCCATGCAGACGATCACACCTGTCATTTTGTGTGGCGGCAGCGGCACGCGGCTCTGGCCACGTAGCCGGGCGGTGAAGCCCAAGCCGTTCCTGCCGTTGGTGGGCGATTATACGCTGTTTGAGGAAACGTTGCGCCGGGCGTCGGATCGTGCGCTGTTCGCCGCGCCGGTGATCGTTACGGGTAGGGCGCATCTGCCGCATGTCGAAGAACAGCTGAGCTTTGCCCCGGATGCCACGGTGATTGTTGAGCCGGCGGCCAAGAATACCGCGGCGGCGATTGCGCTGGCTGCGCTGCGTTTGCCGGCGGATCAGGTGATGCTGGTCTGTCCATCAGACCATTATATCGGACGGCCGACGGCGTTTGTGGAGGCCGCGCAAACCGCGGCGCGACTGGCGCGGGGCGGCTGGTTGGTGGCATTTGGCATTGCCGCGACGGCACCGGAAACCGGCTTTGGCTATATCCGCCGGGGTGATGCGATTGGCGTCGATAGCGCGGAATCCGGGGGGTTTCAGGTCGATCGGTTCGTCGAAAAGCCGGACTTGGAACGCGCGATGCAGTTTCTGGCCGAGGGCACCTATGCGTGGAACGGCGGAATTTTCGCGTTTCGTGCGGGCGATTTCCTGAAAGAATTGGGCGCACATCGCCCTGCCATCCTCGCCGCCGTGACCGAAGCGGTGGCCAAAGGCGTGGCGGAGGGGCACCGTTTCCATCCCGATGCCGCCGCCTTTGCATCGACGGAGAGTGACTCGATCGACTATGCGGTGATGGAAAAGACCACCCGTTCCGCTGTCGTGCCCGCCGATATGGCATGGTCGGATATCGGCAATTGGCACGCGTTGCATGATGCGCGACCGCAGGATGATCTGGGCAATACGATCGTCGGGCGCGCCGAATTGATCGATTGCCGCGAGGTGATGGTTGAGACCGACGGGCCGCGCGTGTCGGTCATCGGGCTGGAAGGTGTGATCGTTGTCGTCGATGGCGACGAAATCCTGGTGACCAGCACCGCCGGCGTGCAAAAGGTTGGCAAATTGCACGGGGCCGCCCATCAGTGATCGGGCCGCTGTTGCCTATCCGTTTGGTGGAAAAGCCGTGGGGTTGCACCGTGCTGCCCGCACCATTCGTCGCGCCGGTAGGGCAGCGGATTGGCGAGATATGGTTTGAGCCACCCACCGACTGGCCCGAATTGCTGGTCAAATATATCTTCACCAGCGACAAATTGTCGGTGCAGGTTCACCCCAGCGATACGCAAACACTGGCCAGGGGGATCGGCCGGCAAGGCAAGGAAGAGTGCTGGCTGGTGATCGCGGCCGAGCCGGAGGCCCGGCTGGGCATCGGGTTTCGCGCCGACATCGATGCCGCCACGATGCGCGCCGCCGCGCTGGATGGTAACATCGAAGACATGTTGGTGTGGCACAGGGTCGTGCCGGGCGATTTCTTCTATATTCCGGCCAACACGGTGCATGCCATCGGGGCCGGGGTCAGCGTGATCGAGATCCAGCAAAACAGTGATATTACCTATCGCCTGTTCGATTATGGCCGTCCGCGCGAATTGCACTTGGACGACGGCGTCGCGGTGGCATTGGGCGAGGTGTATGATCGGGCCCGCTGGCATCGCCATTTGCCGGATGCGGGCTCGGTGGCGCTGGTCGATGGACCGTATTTCCGGCTTGATCGGGTGGCGGGGGATGCGGATCTTTTGGACCGCTATGATCGGGCGCCGGTTTTGGTGGTGCCGATCGTGGGGGATGTCGCGGTCGATGGTGTCGCGGTCGCGCCGGGATCTTGTGCGCTGGCGGCGACACTGGATAGCGTTGCTTTCGGGTCGGCTGGCGCCTGTCTCATTGCCCAAGCAGTCCTGAAATAAGTTAGGCCGTTTTTCTCGCGCCATTTATGTCGAGGTGCGGCAGCCCGTTGGTCGGGTGGGGTGGAATGCGGTGGAGCGCTTGTCTAAATAGATAAATTGTGTCTTAACATTTTCATATGAGGAATAAAAAGGTTAACAAACAGGCGGGGCGATGCTTTGCCGTTTACGGAATTTTTCAGGAGACCGTGGCTAGGTTTCATCACGTTTTGAACTCAGTGCAGGTTGCTGGATCAAATGACTGAATCAAGCTATCAATTTCTGCCCGCTGCCGACAGCGGTCGAATGGCGATGTTGTCGCGCGGTCGAGAGGTTATCCGGATCGAGGCCAGCGCGCTGGCCCAGTTGGAGTTGGCGCTCGACGAGACCTTTGTCGCCGCCTGTGCGCTGATCGTCGCATCGCGCCGTCGGGTGGTGGTGTCGGGCATGGGGAAGTCTGGCCATATCGGGCGCAAATTATCAGCGACATTTTCCGCCACGGGCACGCCATCGGTATTCCTGCATCCGGCCGAGGCGGCGCATGGCGATTTGGGCATGATGGTGCAGGGCGATGTGCTGATCGTCATTTCCAATTCGGGCAATACCCGCGAATTGCGCACGGTGATCACCCATGCCCAGCATATGGGCGTCAAGATCATCGGCATCGTGTCCGAAGCCATGTCGATGGTCGGCGAGCAGGCTGACGTCCTGCTGACGCTGCCATCGCTTCCCGAAGCCTGTGCGGGCAGCATGGCGCCGACGACTTCGACAACGTTGCAACTGGCGCTGGGTGATGCGCTGGCCTTGGCGGTGATGGACGCGCGCGGCGTGACGCACAGCCGCATTCGCGCGCTGCACCCCGGTGGGGCGATTGGTTTGCGGCTGACCCCGGTCGCCGAATTGATGCATGGGCCGGCCGAATTGCCCTTGGTCGGGCAAGCGACACCGATGGCCGAGGTCGTGTCGGTCATCACCAATTGCCGGTTTGGCATTGCCGGCGTGACCGATGACCGGGGCGAGTTGGTCGGTATCATCACCGATGGCGATTTGCGACGCCATTTCGCGATCCTGCCGACCGCCGTTGCCGGGCAGGTGATGACGCGGGCGCCGCGCTCTATCCCGTCGGAGATGTTGGCGGCAGATGCGCTGCAATTTCTCAATGATTCCAAGATCACCGTCGCGTTTATTGTCAATCGGCACGATCCGGTGCCCGGGCATCGGCCGGTCGGGATCATTCACATCCACGATCTGTTGCAAATGGGGCTGAACTGAACCGATGGCTATCGATCCCGGCGCACAGGTGCCGCGCTTTGCCATCGTTATCCCTGCCCGCTATGCCTCGACGCGCTATCCGGGCAAGCCATTGGTGGGGCTGCGCGGCGCGAGCGGTGTCGCCCGCCCGTTGATTGAGCGCAGTTGGCGCACGGCTTGCCAAGTATCCGGCGCGGTCGGCGTTTGGGTTGCGACCGACGATGACCGGATTGCCGATTGCGTGCGCGGCTTTGGCGGGCAGGTGGTGATGACCTCGCCCGATTGCCGCAATGGCACCGAACGGTGTGCCGAGGCAATGGCGGGCCTGCCGCCGGTCGACATCATCGTCAATGTGCAGGGCGACGCGCCGTTGACCCCGGCGCACCTGATCCCCGATCTGGCTGCTGCGTTGGCCGGGGCGCCCGATGCAGGAATGGCGACAGCGGCCTTGCGGTGCAGCGCCTCGACCTATGCCCATCTCGCCCGCGATGTTGCCGAAGGCCGCGTGGGGGGCACCACCGTGGTGACCGCTGCCGATGGGCGGGCGTTGTATTTTTCCAAACGATTGGTGCCCTATATTCCCGATGGACTGGCCAACCCGCATGAGGGGTTGAAGTTGCACCTGGGCCTCTATGCCTATCGCCCCGCCGCGTTGACCGAATATGCCGCGCGAGCGCCGTCGGTTTTGGAAGCGTTGGAGGGGTTGGAGCAATTGCGCTTCTTGGAAAACAGCGCGCCGGTGCTGGTGGTGACGCATGATCCGGTGGGCTGGGATTGTATCGAGCTGAACAACCCGCAGGATGTCCCCGCTATTGAAGCCATTTTGGCGGCGCGCGGCATCGACTAGGTCGCGCAAAAGCGTAAAAGGTAGATTATGTCGCAAGAACCCAAAACCGCCGCCAGCCCGCCAACCGTTCGGTTGAACGAGACGATTACTTTTGCCAACGATCGCCCCTTTGTCTTGATCGGCGGCATGAATGTGATTGAGGGGCGCGATATGTTGATGCGTGTCGCCGAACATTTCGTTGCGGTGACGCAGCGGTTGAGCATCCCCTATGTGTTCAAGGCGAGTTTTGACAAGGCGAACCGATCGTCGCTGCACAGCTATCGCGGGCCGGGGCTGGAGGCGGGCTTGCGCCTATTGGAAGAAGTGCGGGCGAGTTTCGGGGTGCCGGTCTTGACCGATGTGCACGAGCCCGATCAGGCCGCAACCGTCGCGCAGGTTGCCGACATTCTGCAATTGCCCGCGTTTTTGGCGCGGCAGACCGATCTGGTCGCGGCCATTGCGCGGACCGGTGCGGTGATCAATGTGAAAAAGCCGCAGTTTTTGGCGCCGCAGGAAATGCCCCATATCCTCAACAAATGCGCCGAGGCGGGCAACGCCCGTGTGCTGCTGTGCGAACGGGGCAGCAGTTTCGGCTATAACAACCTCATCGTCGATATGTTGGGCATGGACCTGATGAAGCCGATGGCTCCGGTGATTTTCGATGTGACCCATGCGTTGCAAAAGCCGGGCGGCCGGGCCGATAGTGCCGATGGGCGCGGGGGGCAGGCCGGGGTTCTGGCGCGCGCGGGGATGGCGGTCGGCATTGCGGGCCTGTTCCTCGAAACACATCCCGATCCGGCGAATGCCTTGTGCGATGGGCCTTGCGCGCTGCCGCTGGCCGCGTTGGAGGGGTTCCTGCGGGAATGTCAGGCGGTGGATGACGCGGTGAAACTGTGCCCCGGCGCAGCATGATGCCGCTGGCGTAATGCTGGCCGAGGCGCCCCATTTCCTGCGCATTCCGCCGTTCCCGCGCCATCGGGCCGGGGCATTGGTGGTTGTGGGCGGGGGGGCTGATCTCGGCGCTGCGGCGTGCGATCAATTGGCTGCCGCGCTGGTGGCCGAGCGGGTTGGCGGGGCGTTTTGGGCGCCGGAGCATGACCCATGGATCCGCGATACTGGCGATGAGGAAGCGGCTGTGGTTGGCGCGCTGCGTTGTGGCGGCGGCGCGGCGCGGGCGGTGGTGGAACGGATGACCACTGGGTGGCACTGTCGCGATCCGTTTACCGGGGAACCGTTTGGCTGGATCGATGCGGTGCGTTTGCTGGGCGAATGGCGGCGGATGATTGAGAGCAATCGTGCGGTGGCGGGGGTTTTCGGCATTGCCGGTTGGAAAAAGGTGACGCTCGACGCGCTGTTGTGGGACGGTACCGGGCCGGTCCGCTATATGGGGTGCGACGATGGGTTGCGCTGCGGCGATGTCGCCTTGGCGTGGGTGGCGCGCGCGACAGCGGGGCTGGGCGAGGCTTTACGCGCGCGCGAGATACAATTGGGCGAGATTGAGGATGGGTTGATCCGCTCGTCCGGGCTGGGCGCCAATTGCGTGCCGCCGCTGTCGGTGATTGTTGACACGATGGGGTCGTATATCGATCCCTCGCGGCCCAGCACGCTGGAAACGCTGCTGGCCGAGGCGGAGATCGCACCCGAACTGATCGCGCGGGCGGCACGGTTGCGGGCGCGGTTGGTGACGACGGGGGTCAGCAAATATGGCGTCGGGCCGGCGCTTACGCCTACGCCGCGCGACCGTCGCCGGGTGCTGGTGACGGGACAGGTCGAGGATGATCGCGCAGTCATTTTGGGCGGGGCGGGGTGCACCAACCTGACGCTTTTGACCCGTGCCCGCGCGTTGGAGCCGGACGCCGAAGTCATTTACAAGCCGCATCCCGATGTCGAGGCCGGGCACCGCATTGGCGCCATTCCCGATGTGGTGGCGCTGACCCATGCCGATCGGATTGAGCGTACCGCGCCGATCACTACGCTGTTGGGCGAGGTCGATGCGGTGCATGTGATTTCATCGCTGGCGGGGTTTGAGGCGTTGGTGCGCGGCGTCGATGTGGTGACGCATGGCGTGCCGTTTTACGCGGGCTGGGGGCTGACCCGCGATTTGGCGGCGGTGCCGGATCGGCGGGGGCGACAGCGCGGGCTGGACGAATTGGTCGCCGCGGTGCTGCTGTTGTATCCGCGCTATCTCGACCCGGTGACGCGGTTGCCGTGCGGGGCGGAAGTGTTGGTGGAACGGATGGCGGCTGGGCAGGCCGGGATGGATGGCCCTCTGGTGCGGCTCCGGATGGCGCAGGGGCGGGTGATGAAGCTGTTTCGCGGCCGGGCTTAGGCCTTGCGCGTTACATTGCCCTCGGCCACTTGCCAGCATGCGGCTTTGGCCAAAACTTCGGCAAAGGGCGCAGGTTCGGTCCCGGTCATCCACACTTGCGCTGGCCCCGCGTCGAGCCGCTCGAACAGCGCGCCGCGCCGCACCGGGTCGAGATGGGCGGCGACTTCATCCAGCAGCAACAGGCGCGGGCGGGCGGTATCCCCCTCGGCCCATTCGCTATGCGCCAGCGTGATGGCGATCAGCATCGCCTTTTGCTCGCCGGTTGAACATTCGGCGGCGGGCTGGTTTTTGGCTGCCAAGGTCACGGCAATGTCATCCCGGTGCGGCCCGGTCAGCGTACGGCCCGCCGCCCGGTCGCGCCGGCGCCCATCGTGCAGGGCCTGCGCGAGGTCGTCGCGGGTGAGCGGGCCGCCGGGTTGATAGGCCAACGTCGGCCGCGCAAAGGGCGACGGGGGCAACGCCGCCAACCGCGCATCCAGCGCCACGATCAGATCTCCCCGCGCCTGCGCCACCGCCGCACCAGCCTCGGCGACCTGCGCCTCGATCGCGTCGAGCCAGCGCGGATCGGGTTCGGCCGGGGCGGCCAGCAGGCGGTTGCGTTCGCGGATAGCCCGTTCGGCGCGGGCGGCATGGGTCGCGTGGGCCGGACGGATCGCGAGCACCAGTCGGTCGAGAAAGCGCCGTCGTGCGCCCGGGCTGTCGGTAAACAGCCGGTCCATCGCCGGGGTCAGCCAGAACAGCCCCAGCCATTCGGACAGCGACACCGCCGTACCATCGGCGCCATTGACCCGGATCAGCCGACGCCCCGGGCGATCCGGGCTGGTACCGGTGCCGAGGCGGATCGCTGCACCATCGCGTGTGAGGTCGGCGCTGACCGCGAAGGAGCCATCGCCGGTTTGCCCCGCGATATCCGGCAAGGCCGCACGGCGCAGGCCACGACCGGGGGAAAATAGCGAGATGGCCTCGAGGATATTGGTTTTGCCGGCGCCATTGTCCCCCACCAAAAGGTTGAAGCGGGCCGTCTCCGTCAGCGCAGTGGCGCGATGGTTGCGGAACCAGCCAAGACGGATGCGGTCGAGCGCCATAGGGTTCCCCCTAGCCGGTCGGGCGGCGCTAGACCACCCCCGCGCACGATATGGCAAAAGATGCCAAGCATTGGGAATTTTTGCCAATGCAGCGCGGCGTGGCACGCGCGGATGCGGCGAAAATTGGCGATTGCGGGCATTTGGCACGGCCCATGCAATGCAAGAATCATACGGCGAGGCAGTCTTTGCCGCCCCGCCCGGAGACACATGATGCGTATCAAAGATCCCGTCCGCCCCGCGACCTTCACCTTCGCGCTCGACCGCCAGAACAAGAAAGTGTTCGGTGTCTGCGCTGGCATTGCTGCCTATTTTGGCCTTGATGTCACGCTGGTGCGGGTGCTGTTCGCGCTGGCGACGATATTCGGGTTTGGATCGTTGGTGCTGGTATATTTGGCGATCGCCCTGATCGCGGATTGAACAGGAGGGGCAGGCGCGAGGGATCCTGCGCCCTGCCTCTTTATACCTCCGCCGTCGTGGCGAAGGGCGAAAACGCGGTGTCGGTATCGTACACATCGACCCCCTCGCGTGATTTCAGGAAGCCCACAATGGCGTAGGTCGCAGGCGTCAGCAGAATTTCCCACAGCACCTTGAGCGCCCAATTGGTGGTCAATACCAACAGCACGTTGTGCCCGGTCCATGTGCCGTAGAACGCCAGCGGGTAGAACAGCGCACTGTCCACCGCCTGGCCGCAAATGGTCGAGCCCCAGGTGCGAGTCCACAAATGCTTGCCGCCAGTCAGGATCTTCATTTTGGCCAGCACGAAGCTGTTGACGAATTCGCCGGCCCAAAACGCGATGACGCTGGCCATGACAATGCGCCATGTACTGCCAAACACGCTGACATAGGTCGATTGACAAATCGCGCCGGCGCCATGCGTCGTTAGCGCTTCGGCGAACATAGGGTCGCCGCTGGCCGCGCATACCCAATCGGCCTTGGGCGGCATGGCCACCACGATCAGGCTCATGAACGCCATGAACAGCAGCGCGAAAAAGCCGACCCAGACGCAGCGGCGCGCATGGGCATAGCCATAGACCTCGGTCAGCACGTCGCCGAGGATATAGCTGATCGGGAAAAACAGGATCCCCGCACCAAATGTATAGCCGCCCAGCGTCGCGGTCTTGGCTGCGCCGATCAGGTTGGACAGCAGCAGGATGGCGACAAATGCCGCCATCACATAGTCGAAATAACGGAAATGGCGGCGCGCCCCGGCGCTGCCCTCGATGCGAAACAGAGGTTGGATCATGGTTTCATAGAGTAACCCGCTTTACGCCCCATGCAAGAGATGGCTATGGGGGCAAGGACGCACTTGCGGCGTCGTGCGCGCCCGTAGCTCAGTTGGATAGAGCACGAGCCTTCTAAGCTTGGGGTCACAGGTTCGATTCCTGTCGGGCGCACCATATTTTCAATATCGAGCAGGGGCGCCGCCGCACGCGCGGTGAGATCCGGAAATGACAAAGGGCGCCCATCGCGGGGCGCCCTTCGGGTTCCAAGGGGGTGGCTCAGTGGCCGATCGCCCGCGACTGGGCGTTTTCCTCGGCGTTCAGCTTTGCCTTTTGCGACCGGGTGATGTGGCCGCCATTGGCGCGCGCATCGGCGTGGTCCTGCCGCGCAATGGCACGGTCGCCAGCCTTCATCGCATGGGCTTGCTGGCGGGTGATGTCGCCGTGCCGGCGATCGACGTTGATGCGGTGGATCTGATGCTTTTCGCGGTGGAGTACCTCGGCTTGGCGCGGGTGATGCCTCGCCCAGCTCGATGCCTCCGCCGTATTGGCACAGGCCACAATCGCCGTCGCCGTTGCCAGAGCGATCATCCATTTCGACTTCAACATTTGCCGCACTCCCCAAAATCCGGTGGGCCTTCCCGCCCGGTGATCACCGCTTTAGATTGGCAGGGTTGAACGAAAGCTTAGTGGCGCTTTCATCTGGCGTTCAAACATATTGACGGATTGGGTAAATCCTTGCGCCAGATCGGCGCAATCCCATAGGTGGGCCAAGGAAGAATTTCACCATGATCGCCTAGTCATGGGATCTTGCATCGGCCGGGCGACAGCGTTCCTCGTCACATCGGCAAATGCACCAGGAGTATCGCACATGGATAAGGGAATTGACGCTGCGGCCTCGAGCGCCGCGACGAGTGCATGGCACAGCCAGCCAAAGTCCTTCACGACCCAATCTGCCATGGCGTTCCAGGATGTTTTCGCGTCCATCTGCACATCGCTGGCAACGCCCACGACTAGTGCCACGGTACCGCGTGGCACAACCAGTATCAGCCGCTCAACCTTGGCGCAGATGGTTGGTCGGGCGATGACCGGGCGCCTTTATCCCGCAGGCGCCCATCGCGGCACGGCGGCGTCCACTACGTCGGATGCCACGATCAGCGCCGCCGCCCCATCCCGCATCGACAGCACGTTGAGCAACCTTGCGCCAATCGCCAGTCTGGCCTCGACACTGTTGCTGTGATTCGTGGCGTACCCGGCCTTGCCCCTTGCGGGCCAACGCCGGGCGCCTTCGTTCATCAGCCGTTGATGGCCTGACAAACCAGTTTCAATTCGAGGTAATCGTCCATGCCATGCGACGATCCCTCGCGCCCGAGGCCGGATTGCTTGACCCCGCCAAAAGGCGCGACTTCGGTGGAGATCAGCCCGGTGTTGAGGCCGACCATGCCGTATTGCAGGGCCTCTGGCACCCGCCACGCACGGTCGATATCGCGGGTATAGACATAGGCGGCGAGGCCCGCATCGGTGTCATTGGCCATGGCGATGGCCTCGTCCTCGGTGGTGAAGCGGACCAGCCCCGCGACCGGCCCAAAAGTCTCCTCGCGGCACAATAGCGCGTCGGGGGCGACATCGGTGATGACCGTCGGAGCAAAGAAATGCCCCTTGCCGGTGATCGCCGCGCCGCCGGTCAGCAAGCGCCCGCCCTTGGCCAGCGCGTCGGCGACATGCGCCGCGGCCTTGGCCACGGCGCGGCCGTCGATCAATGGCCCCTGATCCGTCGGGCCGGCCAGCCCTGGCCCGATTACCAGCGAACGCACCTTGGCGGCGAGTTTTTCGGCAAAGGCGTCGTAAATGCCCGATTGCACCAGCAACCGGTTGGCGCAGACGCAGGTTTGCCCGGCATTGCGGAATTTGGACGCCATCGCGCCTTCGACGGCGGCATCGAGATCCGCATCGTCAAACACGATAAACGGCGCATTGCCGCCCAGTTCCAAACTGACCCGCTTGACCGTATCCATGCACCGCGCGGCAAGCAGCTTGCCGACGGCGGTCGATCCGGTGAAGGTGAACTTGCGTACCCGCTTGTCGCCGGTCAGCACGTCGCCGATCGGCGCGGCATCGCCCGTCACGACGTTGAACACGCCCGCCGGCACGCCCGCCTTTTCGGCCAGCCGGGCAAGTGCCAACGCCGACAGCGGCGTCAACTCGCTCGGCTTCAGCACGAAGGTGCAGCCTGCCGCCAGCGCTGGCCCCGCCTTGCGCGTGATCATCGCCAGCGGGAAATTCCACGGGGTGACGGCGGCGACGACGCCCACCGGTTCCTTGCGGACGATCAGCCGGCGATCGGCGGCATGGGGCGTCAGCACGTCGCCGGTCACGCGGCGCGCCTCTTCGGCGAACCATTCGAGGAAGCTGGCGGCATAGGCGACTTCGCCCAAGGCTTCGGCGACCGGCTTGCCCTGTTCGGCGGTCATCAACCGGGCGAGCGTGTCGGCATGGGCCAGCATAAGTTCGGCCCAGCGGCGCAGGATGCCCCCGCGCGCCTTGCCCGTTAGCCCCCACCATGCCTTTTGCGCGCGGGTCGCTGCGTCCACCGCCAGGGTCGTTTCCGCCGCGCCCAGATTGGGCACAGTGCCAACGAGGCTACCATCGGCGGGGTTGCGGACGTCGAGCCTGCGCTCCCCCGCGAGCCATGTGCCATCAACAAATGCGGCATCGCGCAGCAGATCAGGCTCGGACAGGGCCAGCGCCCCGGTCGCAGGACCAGCCATTATGCCGCCACCCCGTCGCGCACCAGCGCCGCGCCAAGGATCGCGATGCCCTCGTCCAGCACTTCATCGCTGGCGGTCAAAGGCACGAGGATGCGGATCGCCTGACCATACGTGCCGCAGGTCAGCACGACCAGCCCGAGATCGAGCGCGCGGGTGGTGACGCGCTTGGCCTCGGCGCCATCGGGTTTGCCTTCCGCATCGAGGATGTCAAAGCCGATCATCGCGCCGGGGCCGCGCAGCCCCGAAATGGTCACAGTGTCGTTGCGCGCGGCAAAGCCCTCGATCGCGGTCCGGATTTTCGCGCCCATGACATTGGCGCGTGCGATCAGCCCTTCCTCTGCGATGACGTCCAGCACGGCCAGAGCAGCAGCGCAGGCGACCGGCGATCCGGCGTAGGTGCCGCCAAGGCCGCCCGGGTTGATCACGTCCATGATCTCGGCCCGGCCAATCAGGCCCGACAGCGGGAAGCCGCCACCCAGCGATTTGGCGACCGTGACGAGGTCAGGCTTGATCGCCTGATGCTCAATGCCGAACATCTTGCCGGTGCGGGCAAAGCCGGTCTGCACTTCGTCGGCGATGATCTGGATGCCATAGGTCGTGCGCAGCGCGTCGAGCGCCTTGTACAATTCGGGGTCGGGCATGTGGAAACCGCCTTCGCCCTGCACTGGCTCGACGATGAAGGCGGCGACGCGTTCCGGCTCGATATCGGCGGCGAACAGGAAATCGAGCGCACGCAATGTCTCGGTCAGAGTAACGCCATTGGTCGGCGAAGGCAGCGGCAGGTGATAGATCTCGGACGGGAATGGCCCAAGACCCTTTTTATACGGGCTAACCTTGCCGGTCATCGCCGAGGACAGCAGCGTGCGACCGTGGAAGCCGCCAGCAAAGGCGATGATCGCCGGGCGGCCGGTGGCGGCGCGCGCGACCTTTACCGCGTTTTCGGTTGCTTCGGCGCCGGTGGTGAAAAAGATCGTCTTGGCCGGGCCTTCGACCGGCGCGATAGCGTTCAGCTTTTCGGCCAGCTCGACATAGGGCTCATACGGCATCACCTGAAACGCGGTGTGGGTATAGGCGTCGAGCTGTTTGACGACGGCAGCCATGACCTTGGGGTGGCGGTGGCCGACGTTCAGCACCGCGATGCCACCGGCGAAATCGACATAGCGCTTGCCCTCGGTGTCCCAGATCTCGGCGTTTTCGGCGCGGGCGGCAAAGACGCCGGTGGCGCTGGCGACACCGCGCGGCACGGCATGGGCGCGGCGTTCAAGCAGGCTCTGGTTCGACATGGGGATGGCCTTTCGTGGGAATGATAATGTTGATGTTGACCATAGGGCACCAGTGCGCACGAAAAAAGGCGACTTGTGCGACGGATATGGTGACTGTAGGTTACCAGTATGAACGCGGCCAGCCTCCCTCCCTTCGCCGCCCTGCGCGCCTTTGAGATGGTCGGGCGCACCGGCGGCATTCGCAAAGCGGCCGAGGCGCTGGGGATCAGCCACGCCATTGTCAGCCGTCATGTCGCAGCGCTCGAGGATTTGCTCGGCGTGCAGTTGCTCAACCGCCAGACCGGCGTTTTGACCGAGGTGGGGCAGGCGTATCACGGCCGGATCAGCGGCGCGATGGCCGAACTGACGGCGGCGACGCAGGCGGTGCGCGCGGGGCGGGGGGATCAGTTGACGATCTGGTGCTCGCCGGGTTTTTCGCTGCATTGGCTGGCCCGCCGCTTGCCCGATTTCGCGCGGGCGAGTGGCCGGGGGACAGGGCAGGCGCGCCCGGTGCTGGACCTCCATTCGACCGATAGCGAGCCAATGTTTGACCGTAACGAGGCCGATGGTGACATTCGCTATCGTTTTGACGCTGCGCCCGGGACGCCGCCGCGCGGCGTGCGTACCGAGGATCTGGCGCGCCCGCCGGTCTTTCCGGTCGCGTCGCCCGAAGTGTTGGCCGGGCTGTCGGGCGGCATCGCGACCCTTGCCGCGTTAAAGGCTTTGCCGTTGATTCAGGAAACATCGGCGGCGGAATGGCAACTCTGGCTGGCGGGGCAGGGCGTCGCGGCACAGGATTTGCCGCCACCCGTCGCGCGCTATGGGCAGGCGCATTTGACCATGGCCGCCGCCCGCGCGGGGCAGGGGATTGCGCTGTCCAACCGGTTTTTGGCCGCGGAGGATCTGGCCACCGGACGGCTGGTGCGCGTGGTGCCACAGGATGCGCCGCTGCGGCCCTTGGCGCTCGGCACCTATGTATTCCGGTGCGCGCGGGCGCGGTGGCACGATCCGATGCTGGTGCGCTTTCGCGGCTGGTTGCAACAGGCGATTGCCGAGGATGTTGACGCGGCCTGAGCGCCGGTGATCAATGGTCCTCGAGATGCAGCGCGGGCGGCGCGGCGCGAAAGCCCTTGGTCAGCCATGTCAGCACGCCAAAGCCCAGCGCCAGCCAGATCAGCCCCAGCGTAATTGCCTGCGGTTCGAGCCGGGTCAGCAGCCATGCGTCAATCAGCGCGCCGGCCAGCGGGACGAGGAACCAGCCGATTACACCCGGCCGGGCGCCTGCGCGGCGATGGCGCAGCGCGGTGGCGATGACCGACAGGTTGACGGCGGTAAACGCGGTAAAGGCGCCAAAGTTGATGAAGGAGGTCGAGCTTTCGACCGTCATGCCGAGCGCCAGCAGGCCGATGACGCCGGTCAACAGCACCGCGGCGGCGGGGGTGCCGAATGTGGGATGCAGCCCGCCCAGGGCGCGGCGCGGCAAGACGCCATCGCGCGCCATCGCGTGGATCAGGCGCGCGCCGGCGGCCTGTGCGGCGATGCCGGAGGCGAATTGCGCGACGACCAGCCCGGCGAGGAACACCGCGCGGAACCAGCGGCCGCCGATGGCAAAGGCGATCTCGTTGGCCGCCGCCGCGACGTCGCGAAAGGCAAAGCCCGGATGCGCCAATTGGGTGACATAGGCGACCACGACAAAGATCACCCCGCCGATCAAAGCCGTCAGCCAGATCGCGCGCGGCAAGGCGCGGCGCGGGTCATGCGCTTCTTCGGATAGGGTGGTCACGGCATCAAAGCCGAGGAAGGAATAGGCCGCAATCGCCGCGCCCGCCGCGATGGGCGCAAGGCCGGTAGCCGGATTGCTGAACGGGGCGAGGCTAAGCACGGGGCCGCTATGGCCGACAAACACAAAGGCCAGTGTCACGAAAAGCACGATCACCACCGCCTGAATACCCATCAAAAGGCCGTTGACGCCCTTGGCAAAGCGGAAACCGACGATGTTGAGCGCCGTCGTTGCTACGATAAAACCGAGGATCAGGGCTGGCATCGGCAGACCTGGGAATTGATCATGCAAATAGGCCGCCCCGATCAGCCAGATGACCATCGGCAAAAACAGGTAATCCAGCGTCACCGCCCAGCCGACCATAAACCCCACGCGCCGGTCGATCGACTGGCACACATAGGCATAGGCGGACCCTGCCACCGGGTGCAGCGCGGCCATCCGGCCATAGCTGGCCGCGGTGAACAGCATCGCCAGCATCGCCAGCAGATAGCTCGCCCCCGTCGCCCCATGCGAAGCCTGTGCCACCACGCCAAACGTGCCCAGCACGATCAACGGCGCCAGATAGGCCAGCCCGAACAAGACCAGCGCGACAAGGCTGAGGTGGCGGCGGGGGGCTATGGTCATGGTTTGGCCTTTTCGTCCGGGGTACGGTGGGTCGGATTCCAGTTTGTGGGGTCGATATGGCCGCCATAGGCGGGCAGGGCAATGCGCGCCTCGCCGGGGCGGAATTGCGACCACATCCGGTTTTCGCCGCAGGTGCCGTGGTCGCGCACTTGCGCCACGCGGTCGAGGTCGATCGCGGCGCGGATGACGCCCGGCGCACGGCCCGATGATTGGGCCAGGACTTCGCCTTCGGGGCCGACGAGCAGGCTGTCGCCCATGCCGATCGGGCCGGCGCAATTGACCGACAGCAGGAAAATCTGGTTGGTGATCGCCGCCGCGCGGGCGAGGATCAGTTCCTGCGCGCGGTCATGCGTCGTGGTCTTGACCAGGTTGAGCACCAGTTCGGCCCCGAGCCAGGCGACTTGGCGCGTCGCCTCGGGAAACCAGGCGTCATAGCAGATGGTGAGGCCAATGCGGCCCTTGCCCGGCAGGTCGAAAACGACCCAGCCGTTGCCCGGATCATAGGGCTCGCTGGGGCGCCATGGAAAGATTTTGCGATACGAGGCCAGCACCGTGCCACAGGCGCCATAGACACGGGCGGTGTTGAACAATTCGCCCATCGGTCCGGATTCACACAGCGTGCCGGGGACCAGCGTGATGCTCAATTCCGCCGCCAGTGCAGCGAGGGCAAGGTCAAGGTCGCTGCCGATCGGCTTTGCGGCGGCGCGCAGGGCGGCATTCGCCTCGGCGCGATCGGCGTGTGGGGCGTGATACAGATGGAGTTCGGGATAGACCAGCAGGTCCAGCCCCGGATGCGCGGCAACGGCGGCGCGGGCCGCATCAGCAAAGACGGCGAAGGGCGTGCCCAGCGGATGGGGCGCGGCCTGAATTGCCACGATGTCTAGAATTCGGCCCAACATAAACTCCCAAAACAGATAAGATAAGGGGGCCGCCGGCCAATACCGTGCAGCCCCTTTGGCCCAAGCGCAACCCGAGGGGCCCGTCGCTTGGCGCCGAGGGGCAAGGCCGATGCCCCGCCACCCGGCGCGGTGCGATCATGTTCAGATGTGGATGTTCAGATCCAGCCCGATCGTCTGCGGCTGGTTCGTCACCACCCGGTTGTACGACGCGTTGGGCAGGCCCAGTTGTGCCGCATTTTCCAAAGTGGCGTGCTTGTTGGTCAGATTGTTGACAAACAGCGCGATCGACCAGCCCGAATGCGCACTGATCCCGGCGCGCATATTGATCAGATTATACGCCGGCAATGGCGCGTTCGAGCTGTTCACCACGCCCTGATACGTCGCCAGGCCCACGCGGGCGCCGACATATGTGTCGTCAACGCGGAAGGTCAACTGATGCGCGTCGTCCAGATCGCGGGTGTAGCTGACATTGCCGCCGCCCGACCACTTGGGTACGTCGGGCAGCAATTGCCCGGCGGTAAAGCCATGCGCGGTCTGATCCAGCGTCGCGTGAGTATAGCCAACCTGACCGCCGACCGACAGGTTTGCGGTCAGCACGGCCTGCATTTCCAGCTCGCCGCCATAGATCTTGGCGCTGTTGACATTGTCGAACAGCGGATAGCCGTAGGGCAGCTGTTCCAGCTGGATCGCGCTCCAGTTTTCGTAATAAGCGCTGGAATTGATCCGCAGATGCTTGTCGAACAGCTTGATCTTTTCGCCGACCTCATAGCTCCACAGGTGGTCTGGGCCATAGCTCGTCGGGGCGACGCCATTGGCATAACCAAGGCCGGTCAGAGCTGCAAACATTGGCGCGGCAATCGGGCTGCCCCCGCTGGACGGCAACGGCTGGTTGCCGCCGCCGGGGCGGAAACCGCGCGCGGCCGTCGCATAGACCAGCGCGTTCGGGCTTGCCTGATACGAGATGTCGAACTTCGGGTTCACGCCCGAGCTTTTCTGCACGACATGCTGCGGGATCGAGGTGGCATCGCCGGTGGGCGAGCCATAACCGCCGGTCACCATGTCGAGCGTCGAATCATAGTGATAGCCGCGCAGGCCAACCGTCACGTGCAGATCGTCGGCCAGCGCATAGTTCGCCTCGCCAAACGCGGCATATTGCTTGATCCGCGAGGGTTGCACCAGGTTGAACACGCTGCTGGTGGGCGAGCCAAAGGCATCCGGGTTGGGGATGTCGGTCACCAATTGCCAACTCGACTTGAAGCTGGCGAAATAGGCGCCGACCAGCCATTTCAGCTTGCCATCGCCGGTCGAGGTGGCGCGCAATTCTTCGCTGAATTGCTGCGAAGGGTCGGTTTCCAACGCAAAGATCGCGCCGGTGCCGGTCGGGCCATAATAGGACGAGCTGTCCGTCGTGACGCCAAAGCCGCCGCCGACCGAAGGCAGGTTTTCCGAATTGTCCTGCACCATCGTCGATTTGCGCGACCAATAGGACGTGGCCGAGGTCACATCAAACGTCGGAAAGCGGTAGGCGATCGTCGCCGCGCCAATCTTGATCTCGTCGGTATAGGCCTCGGCGATGTCGAAGGGCTGGTAATGCGCCATCGTGCCCGGATCGCTGTCGTAGGTGCTGGGGCCGTTTTGATGGGTGCGCTGATAAAAGAAGGTGGGCGTGATGGTCAGGTCGTCATTCGGCTTCCACAGCATGCTGATGCGGGTGCCGATCATGTCCTGCGCATTGGAGCCGTGGTGGTCGGTGACAACCGGGGCCCCGGCCACATCGCCACGCGTCGCGCCGCCATTGGTC
>CAIOKP010000295.1 GCA_903858875.1 uncultured Sphingomonadales bacterium | reverse complement strand
CCGATCCATCCGCACGAATTGCGCGCTGTGCTCGATGCCGCGCGCGCGCGCCTCCTCCACCATCAGCTTGCGGTCGATCAGCGCCTGCAACACCTGCGGCCGCGCCCCCACGCGTGCCTCGGCCGGCAATAGCGACAGCTCCAGATCGATGTCGCTATTGGTGATCGGCGCGCCATTGACCACGGCGACCGTCTGCCCCCCGGGCTGCACACGATGACAGCCCGCGATCAGCGCCATAGCCGCCATGCTAGCCCACCAAACGCCTCGCGCCATCATGCTCCACCCACCAGTAAACGGCGCCCACCATCGCCCGCCGCCGCATAAAGCTCCGTCGCAAAGCCCGCGACATCGGGCAAGGCCGCCGCCGCATCAGCCGACACCGTCGACAGCCGAACCAGCACACCATCGGCCAACACGCCGCCCAATGCGGCCCGCGCCGCTGCCCCTTGTTCCGCCCAAGATGTCGTCGGAAAATCGTTGCCGATCCGGATCCAATACAACACCTGTTCAATCCGGGCGTCGCATTGCGCGGTCAAATAGCGTCCCGCCAGTTGCCGCCCCGCGCCCAATTTCACCGTCACCGCATGATCGCCGGAGATCTCGAACCCCGCCGCCGGATAGCAGGATTCGGGCCGATGGACGAGCAAGCCACCCAATTGGCTGGCGGCGCAAGCGACCACCATCAGAATGTCGGCACGCCCCGCCTGATGATAGACCCGCGCCAATTGCGTATCATAATTGCGCGCCGACATCCGGTCATAACTGGCAGGCAGCACAATAGCCGCCTCATCCTGCGACGAATCCCACCCGCCAAACCGCGCCGGCAACAGCACGGCCAGCGGCGCCCCCGCCCATGCCGGCGCCTGCGCCACCGGCCGCCGCGCAAAGGGCACCGCGCCCGCCGCCATCAACAAGGCGCCCTGAACCATATGTCGCCGCGTCATCGCCAAGGCAATTTCCCCAACAAGGGGTGCAGCACACTGTCGAGCAGGAACAGCACCAGCACCGCCAGAGCAAAAACCATCAACCCGGCGATAGGGTGAAACAGGCTGTCGACCGCCGCATCCCCGAAAAAATGGGTCGCCCCGATCAAAGCCAAAATCCGCAACAAATTGGCCAGTGCCGCCACCGGCAACAACAGAACACAGAGCAATAGAGCAAAACCCGGCTGCGCCCCGCGCCGATAATACACGTAAAACAGGCTGATCGCGGCGATCCCGATCAAGGAATTGACGCCGGAACAGGCGGTCGACACCATGAGTTGATAGCCATCCACCTGAATGATCGCGCCCGTCGCCCCGACATCCAACCCGGTCAGCGATGCAATCGACACCGACGTCTGCGTCAGCCACAGCTTCAACGGCTTGGTCAACCACAGCACAATCCGGTTCGACGGCGTGGCAAGAAACAGCAGATAGAGCGAAACAAACCAGAACCGGCGCAAAACCGCCCCGCCCATTTCAATCCGGCACAGCACCAGGCACGTCGCCCACAACGCCAGATATTCCATCACAACAAAACCCGTGATCCGCGCCACAACATAGGCCGGCAGGCATAGCGCAAAACCCCATGCGACCGGGAACACAGGCCCGGCCGCCCGCAGCGTCAGATACCGCCGGTCGCGCCAGATCAGAAACAGGGCGCTCAATGCGACGAATGGCACCTGACTGCCCACATCCGCCGCCGCCCCAGCCTGCCATACATCCCAAAGCGCGGGCAGGCCCATCACCGCCAACCCGGCGCACAACCAAAGCGCGCCGGGCGAAAGTTGACAGAACAGGCGGTCTTCAGGCGACACGCGATGAGTCCGTCACACGATGGGAATACGAAAACATGCCTAGTTGTGGCAGTTGCGCCGACCAACGCCAAGCGCCCCAATCCGGAACTGTCGCCAAAACGGTTGCGGTATTTTCCACGGTTTCCAAATGCACGGTATGGCTGTGTCACAGGATTTATTGCCAAGCATCACCCAAGAGGTCACCCATGAAGCTGTTAGACAAGATGTGGACGCTGTTGGCCCGATCACCGATGGATGGCGCGCTGGTTGCGGTCGTGGTGCTGGGCAGTTTTGGGGTGCAAAACGGTGGCGTGTTGTTGCAACCGGAGCAGGAGCCGGCCCCCAAGGCGCTGGCGGTCATTCCGCAAACCAGCGCGCCGACACCGCCCACACGGGCTTTCCCATCGACCGGTTATAGTTTTGCCAATGGCGGTAAAGGGCGTGCGTCTGGCGGAAATTTCGCGCCTTTGCTCGCTGCGCAAGGCTTTACGCCCACCGCGGGGCAAGGTGTGGCCGGCGGGCAAGTGGACAGCGGTGCGCCAGCTATTCCCAATCGCGGCACGGTGGTGAATGCCCCCAAGATTGCGCTGGGCAGCGGGGGGATCAGCCCCCAAGGCGGCTTCGCGCCCGCGATTAGCACGGGCAGCAGCCAATCCGCACCGTCTGTGCCGGAACCATCGACGTGGATGTTGATCGGATTGGGCGGCGCGATGATTGCCGTAATGACCTATCGTGATCGAAAAAAGCTCGCGACCGCAATGCAAGGCTAAGTGCTCAACGCAGCCTTAATTGATCGCCCTCAATCGACACGGACGCCATCCGGCTCAGCACGTTTTCGCCAACTAATGACACATCGCCGCCCGCAGCGATCATCGCGGGGACAGATTCCATCCGCCGACCGGCGAGTTCAAAGTTTTGGATGGTTGCCCGGCGCATATCCGACGTGCCATTCGCCGTTGTTGCGGCAATCATTGGCCCGGCCATTACCCCGGTGCGCAATGCATCCGCCTTGCTGAGCACGACGACGCTTGCTCCGGTATCGACGATAAACCTTACCGGGCGCCCGTTGACTGGGGCCGTGATATAAAACAGCCCGTCCGCCTGACGATAGGTGCTGATCCCCGATGGGGCTAACGAGGCAGCCCCGGCTGCAAAGTCCTGCGCAGCCACCGCGGCGATCGGACTACCTTGCGACGCATGGGTGAGCATTGCGCCGGGCGCCATTGGGACCGCCGCAAAATGTTGGACCAACGGCAGCGCGGCCACAGCCCCGACGGCGGCGGAAACCACGATACTGACCGCCCATATCGGCGCAAGAATTGCCATCGACCGCATGGCACGCTTTTGCGCCCCCGCAACTTAATGCCGGCCAGCGGAGTGTGATTAATGGCGGTCAAATATGGATTGGTGGAAAACCCCTTAAAGATCCACCTCCATCGCCGTAACCCGGCTAGGCGCGTCGGGCCTTGTATATTCCCCAAAATTGCGCGCCGGCGAAGGCCAGAAACACCATCGCCAAAAACAGCAACTCGCTAGCGACCATCCAATAGGGGCGGAACAACGTGTCAGCTTGGGTCACCAGTACCCAATAATGTCCATCAGGCCCATCGCCGAGCAACGCCTTGTCCCGCAGCATCGCCTCGGCCGCTGCCGGCAAGCCATCGGCCACCAATATACCATCGAACCGGGTGGGCAGGCTCATCGGATCAAAGGTCAGGCCGTCATCCGCACGCTCAATCACCAGCCAAGGCGCACCATGGTGGCCAACACCCTGCACGGGCAGAAACCGGGCAACCTGCGTCATCCCGAAATGCGTCGAGGTATAGCGCAATTCACCCGAGGCCGGACGCGCGCCGACGACGACGGTCGGCCCGCCGGCCAGCGGCCCCGCGGCAAAGCCCAGATCCAGCGCAGCGGAACGCCCCCCGCGCACCGGCACAGCCAGTGTGAGCAGCAGCGCCGCCATCGCGCCAACCCCCGCCACACCGGCGATGCTGAGCAAGACATACAACCGCAAGCTGGCACGGCGGATCGCCAAAGTTTTTTCCTCCACATCCCCCGGCACAGCCTCACCATCCCGTCGCCCCAGATACATCAACACGGCCAGTGCCGGCACAATCAACACCAACACCAGCGCCCATTGCGTCGTTTGCGGAAAGGCAGTGCCCAGATGTTCATTTTGCCAATCGTTAACCAATCGGAACGGCGCAATATTGGCAACGCGTAGCCAGACTACCAGCGCACCAGCAACCACAAGCCAGACACATGAGACACGCCGCAATGTAGCAATAGGCATAGACACAACCTCCATCCACAGGGTGGTACACTTCCCCCGCCTTGCCAAATGACGAATGATCCAGTTGGCCAATGTACCCCCGCCCAATCATCGATTTTGGCGCAGATATTCCGCCAATCGCAGCGCCAGCGCCAACATCACCAGCGTCGGATTCGCAAAACCCGAGGTCGGAAAGACCGTCGCCCCCGCGAGGAACACCCCGCGCGTGCCGAACAGCTCGGCATTGGCGTCGCACACCCCCGCGCTGGGGTCACTGGCCATGCGCGCCGTGCCGATGTGGTGGCCGCCAACCGGCACCCGCCGCGCGGCCAGAACGTCCAAATCCTCACCCAGATCGATCCGCACGGTACCCGATCGCGCCACCGCCCGCTGTATCACACGCATCCCTTCGGCCAGCCGGTGATGGTCCGCCTCCGTCGTCCGCCAATCAACGATCAACCGCCGCATCCCCAGCGCATCCCGCTCCCCGCCCAGCCGGACCCGGCTTTCCGGATTCGGTTCCTGTTCGGCATTCACATCAAGCGGATAGGTCGCGCGGCGGTCGATCAAGACGACAGATGGCAATTTGCGCTGCGCCAATATCCGCCGTCGCAACCAATGCAGACCAAATCCAGTCAGGCGTGGCGCCCCTGCAACCACATTGCGCAGATGGGCCGCATAATACGCCCCCGCCCCGCCCGCGTACTCCGCACGCGCCACCGCCTCCAGCGAGGTCATCTTGCGGGCGTATTCCGCCACGATAAAGCTTTTGACCAGATACATGGCCGACAGCACCGGATTACGGTGACCCGGATCGACGATATTGGCATGGGCCGGGCGCAGCACCAGCCCGGCTAGCGCATCGCGCCGCTGCGCCTCGGGCGAAAGCCAGAGGTAGCGGCGGCAATAGGTGCCATCGGGCGCACGTTGGTAATCGATGCGGGTCCGATCAACATCGCGGGTAAAGGCGATCGCGCCGATCTCCCCTTCCAGATGACATTGATAGAACCGCCCGACCAGATCGCGCTCATTGCCCAGCCCGCAGGCCCGCGCCTCATCCGAGGCCAGCAACAAACGCGCCGTTTCCAAACCGCCACACGCTACAACGACGCGCGGCGCCGCAAATACCAGCGAACGGCCCGCAATCCGCGCCCGGACGCCAGCGGCCCTTGCGCCGTCATCAGCAGTCAAAATCTGTTCCACCGGTGCATTGTAAAACAACCGAAGGTGCGGTTGCGCCCGCAACCGCGCATCATACCAGCGACCAAAATCGGTCGGATGGCTAAACCGCTCGATCCGGTCGAGCACGACATCCCGCGACGCCACCCCAGGCGCCAGTTCTGCCGGCTCCCCCGGCAGCGCGACGCCCGCGGCGAATGCCAGCGCCCCCGCCTGCGCGTAGGCCAGCGCGCGCGGGTAATACCGCGCCACATCGCCATAGCTGATCGGCCAACGGGCATGGCGCATCCACGGTCGATGCTCAAAATCGATTGGATCGAACGGGATACAGCGCCCGCCCCACACAGTGGACGATCCCCCCACCCCGCGGCGGCGGAACATATCGACCGGGCCGTGCGCGACCGGGCTTACCGCCTCGGCGCGATAGATGGCCTGCGACGCGCGGGAAAAACGCTGCCCACCGGCCTCCAGCAGCACCACCGCCTGCCCCGCCCCGGCCAATTCCAGCGCCAGCGTGATGCCCACTGGCCCGCTGCCAATGATGACAATGTCGGCCTCGATCCTGTCGGGCAACGCGGCCTTGGCGGCGTCGATGATCATCCGATATGGCCCGCCAATTCGGCCAAATGTGCGCGACGCGTCGTCCCGACCAACGCACAATGGACCATCGGATCGGCCAGTGCAGCAAGCACCGCCTGCGCCGGTGCCAGATCAGGCCGCTGGCTAATCACCTCGCGCGCGATCACGATGATACCGCGCCGCCGAATGTCCTCGCTCAGATGCCCTGCCGCGGCCATGACAGGGGTTGGCAATTCGAGCAAATTCAGCGTCGGCATACCCAGCGCAGCCTCCAACGTCGCCAGATCATCGCAGGACACGCCGACAGCCCGCGCCTTGCCCTGCGCCTGCATCATCGCCAGCGCCGCCCTCACCGTTGGATCCGCCGCGACCGCAGCCGGCGGACTATGTAACACAAAGCCATCAACATAATCGGTCCGCAATCGGCGCAGCGAGGCGTCAAGACTGCGCATCAACGCCACCGGTCGCCAGTCCGCGCCCAGTTCCGCGCCGCGCCGCGCGGTGATGGCGCCACCGCCAGCGCGCAGCGCCAGCACGGGGCGCAAGACCGGCTTCACCCAACGCAACGCGCGCACCTTTGCGGAAAATCCCTGCCCGCCCTTGGTCAGCACAAACGCCCTTTCGCGCCCGCCGTCCGCCAAGGCCTGACCGATTACGCTCTCACTATCGCCCTGGCCATAGATGTTCGATGTGTCGAACACCGTCACCCCCATGTCGAGCGCAGCGCGCACCAATGCCTCGCTCTCGCGCAAGGACTGTCGATTGTTGAACGATCCGATGCGGCCGCATCCCAACCCCAGCCGCGACAAGTTGCCCCGATCAATCATGCGGGGCGTCTGTTCTCACGCGATAGGCGCGCACCCAATCGACCTGCATCCGCGCCGGAAACCGCGTCGTCTGATCCGGCATCCCCGGCCAATTTCCGCCAATCGCCAGATTGATCAACATATAGGCGGGCATGTGAAAATCGATATTGGGCCGCCGCCGCACTTGCCGATCATCGACGTACCAGGTGAGATTTTCCGGCGTCACCAACACGCCATAGGTGTGAAACTGGGTCAGATCCGCGCTGGTATAATAGGTCCGCGCCGTTTCATCGGCCACCTTGCGCCCGCCGTCATCGGAAAAATCAGTGAAATAGAGCGTGCCGCCTTCGCCAATCGATTCAAACACATCAATCTCCTGCTGCCCCGATGACTGCGCCCAGCCATCGACCATGCGCGGCTGGGGCAACAGCCAGAACGCCGGCCAAATCCCCTTGCCCATCGGCAGCGCCGCCCGGATCTCAAAATAGCCGTACCGCTGATTGAACGATTTTTCGGTCGTGATCAGCCCCGACAGATACGGCAGACCATGCGTGCGCGGATCGGTGCGAAACCGGTTAGGCTGACCAGCAATCGTCAACACGCCCTGCGCTGATGTGAATGCGCTCATCCCCTTGGCGGGGTCGCCGTAATATTGCGCCTCGCCATTGGGGGCCAGAGTACGCGATTGCCAGCCGTTGACGGCATCTGTGTCCTGCACGGAAAACGAATAATTGGTCTTCCACCGCCCGGTCGGATGGGTCTTGGCATCCCAGAATTCGGGGGCGTGATCAAACTCCTCGTCAAAGGTTTGCACCAGCGCGGCGCGATCGAGCACCCGTTCTTGCCCGATGCCTAATTCATGGCACGCGCCGCAGGTTAGCAGCGCCGCTGCGACCGTCAGCATTCTGACTGATTGCGCCCTCATCGCCACACCGCCCCGCCACAAGCGCGGATATAGCGGATCGTAGCGGAGGATATCGGACGCCGCCGCGGCCGATCCCGTCGCCGCAACCAGCGCGCAAATTGGCCGATAGCGCCCAACACGCTCACATCGCCGCCGGAAAACACCATCAGATATGGTGTAAAAAGCATGTAGTTCAATAGGATATATGGAAACGGCATGTGCAAATAACTGATGATATATTTGTTCGCCAACCGATCGGTCTGCACCAGTTTTTTGGGGCGACGCCCGGCGGGATGTTCCAGTTCCTCCGCCTCAACGCCCGGATGGTACAGGATTTTCCACCCGCCATCGATAATCCGATAGGACAGCTCGATCTCCTCCAGGCCATAAAAGAAGTCAGGCAGGAACCCGCCGACCGCCGCCAGCGTGGCCGCCCGAAACCCGACACAACCGCCCACAAAGCGGAATGTCTCAAAAGGCTGCGTCAGGTCCAGCGCCTTGTTCGTATGCGGGATCAGGTCGACCCGCCGCCGCGTATCGCCGCGCACCGTCTTGCGGATTGTCACCGCGCCTAGCGCCGGATCGGCGGCGAATAATGCCCCAAACTGGTCGAGAAAATCCGACGTTTCGACGAACACATCATCGTCAAGCGCCACAATGATGGCCCCCCGCGCGGCGGCAAAACCATCGTTGCGCGCCACCACCCCCTTGTTGGTACCATCCCCGATCAACCGCGCCGACGCAAACCCCGCCAGTAAATCGGCCCGCGCGGCGCAAGGCGGATTATTGTCGACCACGATGATCTCAACATCCTGCCGGTGGCCAACGTACTGGCGCAACCGCTCCAACACCTCGGCCAAGATCGCATCGCGCGCATAGGTCAGCACGACAATCGAATAGCGCGGCATCAGTGCGGTCATAGTGTCACCATTTTCAAAACAGGCCGCCGCGACACCCAACGCTCCGCCACAATCAAGGCCAGCAAATTGGCACCCTGCGCGACGGCCAGACCGATCGCCATGCCCGACACGCCATACCGGCTGCCCGCGATCAACAGCGCCAGAGTCAACGCCGCCGTCACCGATCGTGTCACGAACATCGTCGCACTCGCCCGCATCACGATCAGCAGCGTTTCGGACGGCTGGTTCAGGCAAAACAAGAAAAACGCCAGCGCCAGCAAACGCACTTCGTCCTCAATCCCGGCGTAACGGTCGTGAAAGGCCAAATGCAGCAACGGCCCGACAAACCAGGCGACCCCAGCTAAATACGCGCCCGTCACCCCCAACAACAGCCACCGCGTGCCCCGGATCGAGCGGCGCAACCCCGCCATACCTTCGTCCGCCAGCGCGCGCGCCGCCCGTGGTTTGTCAATGGAATCCACCGCCGATACCAGGCTGACCGCCGGGTTGGTCAAGGTGCGCGCGGCCGTAAACACCGCCGCCGCCAATGGCCCATCGAACAGGCCGATAAACACCACCACCGTCGCGCTGCTATAGACCATATACGGGACAATCGTCATCGCCAGCCAAGTGGCAAAGCGCCGGTGCCGGGCAAAACACGCAACGCTAGCCGACCACACCGGCCGCATTGGGCGCAGGCCAATCAGGGGCACCATCGCCCCGAACAACCCCGCCACCGCCCAAGCCATCACCCCGGCCACCGCATCGGGCCGGATATGCGACAAGCCATAGGCCGCCCCCACCAAACCCGCCGCATACCCCACCGATGCCAGCGCCACCAAATCGGGCCGCCCAATCTTGTACAACCACCGCCGCACATGTTCCGCACACAGCAAAGGCGGGGTCATCACCGCCGCCAGCAGCAGCGGCATAATCCCCCACCGCCAGCGTAACAGCGCCTGCGGCCCCCACGCGCACACCGCCTCCAGCCCGCCGGCCAGCACGAGTAATACCGACGCCAGCGCCAGCCCGGCGATCACGTTGAACCACCACCAATCGGAATGATAGCGATGCTCGGCCATCGCGCCGCCTTGCGGCTCATGTTCGGTAATATAGGGCAGCACTACGGCCGAGCGATGAAAGCCGGCAACGACATAATAGATGCCGATGGCCACACCCACCGCGCCAAACTGATCCGCGGGCAACCAGCGGCCCAGCACCGAAGTGGCCACAATATTGGCCACCCCTTGCGCGCCCTGATCGCCCAGCGAATAGAGCCGGGCCAGCCTCCCGGAACGCAGAAACTGGCCCACACTGGATTTCATCACATCCCGTCCCCTTACCCCGAACCCATGGCGGATCGGATCAGGCGGCCTCGTAATATCCCTTCATTTCAGCGTAATAATAGGATGCGTCGCCATAGCCCGCGTGGGCCTGTGAATTGACATCGACCAGCGTCATGGCAACGCCAGCGATCTCCCCACCCGATGTTTCGATCTGGTGGATGGCCGAACGGATCGCCCGGATCGGCGTCTGACGCCAGCGTGCCAGCAGGCCCAGCGCATCAATGTGGTTCAACAACAGACGCGTATCGACCACCGCCAACACGGGCGCTGTATCGACCACAACCACATCATATTCCCGGCGCAAGGTTGCCATCAGATCGTCAAACCCGCTGGTCCCAAACGGCTGCGCCCCGATATGCGATTGCGGCGCCAGAGGCAGGATATGCAGCCCGGTGTGCGGATCGACATGGATCACATCGTGCAAACTGGCCTCGCCGCGCACCACTTGGACCATGCCCTTTTTCGTGCCCGGTGCCAGCAAGGTCGTCACATTGCGCCGACGCAGATCGCAATCGAGCAAGATCACCCGATCCCCCGCCATCGCCAATGTCCGTGCCATGTTGACGGTGCAGGTCGTCTTACCCTCCTTGGGCAAGGCCGAGGTCACGCCGATCACCTTGACGTCCGGCCCGCTCAACCGCAGGCTGGTCGCCAAACTGCGATAGGCCTCGGTATACAGCGACAGCGGATGCGCCGCGATGGCCTCGACCGGGTCCTGCGTCTTGGCATTTTCGATCGAGCTGCCCAATGTCGGCAACGAATTAAAGAAGTTCTTGCCCAGCACCCGATCGATATCATCGTTGCTACGCAGCCCAACCGACCAGCGTTCGCGCACATAGGCGCCCCCAAAGCCGACCGCGAGACCCAGAATCAGCCCGACCGCGATGTTGAGCGGCAGGATGGGCGAGCTAGGCCGCAACGGCGGCGTTGCCTGTGTGGTGACGGTCGTATCAGGCGGGCGAACCGCCAGTTTTGCCGCTTCCTGACCCTGGCTGGCCAGCATGTTGTTATACAGCATGTTGGCCGTTTCGGCCTGTCGTTGCAGCCCTTCCAATTCGGATGCTGCGGCGACCTGTCCGACCTGCACATTGCGGGTCGCGGTCAGGCTGCCCTCCAATGACCGAACCTTTTGCTCGGCAAAACGCGCCTGCGCATTGGCAGCGGCGGCCTGGCGCTGCACTTCTTGGGCGACCTGACTGTTTATCGCGTCCAGTTCCTGCTGTGCATCCACCACCTTGGGGTGCAACGGACCATAGCGCGATTGCAGCATCGCCATGTTGCGCGTCACTTGCGCCTGTTGATCCCGTAAAGGCGACAGCGCCGAATTGGTGGTGATCAAGTCATTCATGCCACCCGATTGCACAAAACGTTGCCGCATTTGTGCTTCGGCCGCCTGCGCGCGGGCCTCGGCCAAGGTCACGGTGACATTGGCGATATCCTGCCCGATGTTTGGCGAATTGGGTTCATACACCATGTGGTGCTGCATTTTGAACCGCGCCACTGCCGCGTCGGCGTCATGCGCCTGTTGCGCCAATTGTACCGCCGAGGCGCCCATCCGGTTAGTACTATTGCTCGACTGGACAAGGTTGTCGGCGTTTTGCTGATCGATGTAGGCCTGACCAAAGGCGTTCGCGATTTTCGCTGCGGCCAGCGAATCCTTGCCCGAATAGCTGATGTCGATCAGCGCGGTTTCGCCCACCCGGCGCACCTTCAGCCCGTCGAGCACCGCCATCCCCAGCGCCCCTTTGACGTCGCCGCTCGCGGCGTACTTTTGGGCCTTTTCCTGCAACGCCAAATCGCGTTCCAGATGCAGCGCATCGACGACGCGCGATGCCACTTGCAGCGAGGCGATCTCGGCAACGGCGGCTTCGACCTCCGCGCTGCGCGCCACATCGGACAGTTGTTGATTGTTCTGCGCCTGATTGCCCCGCACATCGGGGGCGGCCTGTGGCGCATAGGTCATCTCGGCCGTCGCCGTATAGCGGTTCGGCATGACGAAAGTGAGCGCCCCCATCAGCGCCCCGCCCACAATCGTGGAGGCGAGCAAAAAGGGAATATGCCGGCGATACCGGGAGGCAAATTCCGACAGGTCCGCCCTAGTTTCGGCGGGAGCGGTCGCTTCCTTATCCATCTATTCAACCCTTTGCGATTATTTCGGGAAATGAGGTAAATAAATACTCAGAATTAATTGGTATTTAACCATACCTCTATTGCGATCGCGAAGGCAATGTGTCGAAACTAAGGGATTGCACCAATTTCGAACTATTCGATGATCTCGCAAGATCTATACATCACCACATCTGATCATACGCGCCCGCACCACGCCCGCGCAAAGATGCGATTCAACGCCCCCGTCCGAGCGGCCTGCTCGGTCAGGAAGATCAATCATCAAATTGATAAATATAGCTTTTATTTTAATCGATCGAAACCACTACCAGGAGCGCACCGCATCCCAACCGCGGAATGTATCCAAGATATTATCCGTATGAAAACGGATGCGATCCGCGACGCATCCAGAACAGGCAGCACGCCACCCCGCGTCGCATCGGACGGCACGACGGCGACACGGGGCCCATCCTCTGCCGCCGCAAGGTCGGGTCGCGGACATGGTCCGCAATGAACCGGATTATATCTGAAGTATTTCAACGGCCATGATAAGCCATCTCCATGGTTCACATCTCAGTAAAACGCCGGACCCAACGGCCATGCGGCACCTGGTGTGCACTATCTGAAACTATCGTCCTGCTACTGGCAATGATTGGCGGCTTTCCATTCCGATGACACATAACATAGACGACAGCGTATTGTTCATCACCGGCCACAGCTTTGTCGAACCCCAACGTGTGTCGATCCACATGCTGGCCACCGCCGCCGCCGAACGGGTCGGCAAGGTCCAGTTGTTCGTTGCCGGCGTCGGGCCAGCCACCTTGGTCAAGGCCAAGCAGATCGCGCGACAGCGGAAAAATGTCTGGGCCGAATGCGACGCCATTGCGGAATATCATGCTTGGCAATGGGCCACGCCGGTCGATCTGCGCGCGCCGTTGCGCAATGCGGTGGCGCGGCCGTTTTTTGCGTCTTATGGACGCAGCCTTCCGGGGCCGGTGCTGACGGCTGCAAGGGCGGCGCGGCTGATCTTGCTCGAATCGGGGGTGGCCAATCCTTATCTGGCAGCGCTTGATCGCGATGGTTTGTTGGGCAAAACGGTCTACATCGCCGCCGATGATGTCCGCACCATACGCGGGCATCCGCTCATCAGAGATCGGCTTGAACGCCATTCACATCAGTTGAAAGGCTGCCTCAGTTTTGGCGCGCATGGCGATGCCGACGACCCGTATTTCGCGGCGGACAAGGTGCGGGTAGTGCCAAAAGGCATCGACCTCAGCGCTTATGCGGTGGAGCGGCCATCACCATATGATCCGGACCCCGCGCTGACCCATGTCGTGTCGGTCGGCAATATGTTGTTCAGCAACGCGATCGTCGAACTGGCCAACCAATGCCCGACCGCCCGTTTCCATATCATCGGCGCGGTCAGCGGGGGTTTCCCGGATAACGTCACATTGTACGGCGTCTTGCCATTCGAACAGACCATCCCTTTTGTGCAGCACGCCGATGTCGGGCTGCTACCGTATCGCTGGGCCGCGAATATGGCGTATTTGCAAAAATCGAGCATGAAGCTGGCGCAGTTTCGGGCCGTCGGATTGCCAATTGTTGGTCCGGATTACATTGGCGATTCGGGCGTGGATTTTTGCGGCTTTGATCCGAAATCGGGCGACAGTTTCGCCGCTGCCATCGCCGCGGCAAAGCAGCAGGGGCACACCCCGCCAAATGCCCGAACCGCCACCGATTTCCGGCAGAATTGGGCGGCGATTGAAACGCATTTCCTGTGATGTCACCGTGCCTGCGGCTCGCCACCGGGATGGTCGGGATGCGCTCCGGTATGGTTGTTCTTCGCGTTGACGGCCATGCTGCATTGCGACAATCCCCCTGCAAATACGGCGATCATCGCCATCGCGTGACCCCCGCCCCCTAAATGCGAGATGGTACAACAGGTGACCCATGGGGATGCAGCCAAGCCGGACAATACTGGTCGCAACACGCTCGATGTCTCGGCCTATGTCCTCGGGATGCTGGTCCAACAGGGGCTGACTTTTGCCTCTGGCGTGATTGTCGCCCATACGCTCGGCCCGGTCGCCTTTGGCATCACCAGCATCACGCGCAACCTGTTCGCGCTCGCGCTGATCATGGCGCCGCTAGGGCTGGATCTGGCGTTGCTGCGCCATATCAACGAACGCCGCGCTATCGATGCTGCCCTCGTGGGCGAGATTGCGCTGATGCGGCGCTATGTGGCCACTGTGTCGGTGCTGGTGCTGACAGGGGTTGCCCTAGCGTTTGGTCCGATGCTCGAACATTACATCTATCACACGGCGGGCTTTGGCCGGTACCTGACGCTGGCCTTTATCGCTTTTCCCTTTGCGGCGGATACCGCGTTGATGGCGGCCTCGTTTCGCGGATTGCATCGCCCAATTTTCGCCTCGATCGCCAACCTCTATGTCCAGCCCGTCGCTCGCATTCTGTTCCTGATCGCCTTCATTATTGCCGGATTTGGCATTTCGGGCGTCATTCTGGCGACCACTTGCGGCGCGATTGCCTCCGCTCTGGTCCTGTCGGTCAGCTTTGCGCGATTTACCGGGCGGATCGCCGGTGGGGTGCCGGTCGCCGCCAAGGAACGGCGCGCCAACGTCAACCGCGTGTTCAGCTATAGCACATGGCTGGCCGCAACGCTGTTGATGGGCGGCCTGTTGCGGAGCGTCGATGTGCTGGTGCTCGGCTATTTTCGGCCCTCTTATGAGGTGGGCAGCTATGCGGCGATCGCCTCGATTGCCCAGATCATCATGATCTGCCCGCAAGCCGCCAGCCAAAGCCTCGGCGCGCGGATTGCCCGCCATTTCCACGCGGGCGATACGGCCAGGATGAAAGGGGATTTGCAGGATTACCTGCGGGTTGCCGGGCTCATGACGGCCCCCTTGTTTGGCGGCGTGGCGGCGTTTGGCCCTTGGCTGACCCTGGTTTTCGGGGCACGCTTTGATTTCAGCGCCTCGCTCTCGCTCAATCTGTCGGTCGTCTATTACATCAGCGCGATCTTCGCACCCTTTGGCTATACGTTGTCGATGACCGGCGCCCATAAACGGGAATTGGGCATTCTGGCAGTGGGCGCCATCGCGGCGTTTGCGCTGTGCTGTGTGCTGGCGCCGCGGTATGGCGGCAATGGCGTGGCGATAGCGATCACGGTCGGCTATCTGGGTATGACGATGGCCCGCACAATGGTTGTGGCCCGCAGGTCTAACATCCGCGTTGGCAACCTGGCCGATGCGGTACCGCCCTTGGCCTGCCTTGGCGCAGGGCTGCTCGCCAAACATCTGCATGACCTGATTTTCCCCACGCTGGGCTGGATCGATGCGCTGCCCTTTGTGTTGGCCTATGGGTTGTTGGTCGTCGGCATGTACCTGCTCTCAATCCTGACCGCGGGTGAGACGCAATATATCCTGCGCTGCACTCGCAAGGCGATCCCCCTGCGCACCAAGGAGATTGCCTAGTGCCGCCCCGCCCCCCGCAACAGCGGATCTTTGTCCTCAGCCCGCATTATGTTGAATATAACGCCCGGTTAGCGCTGGGTCTGGCGATGCATTGCGACGTCTTTCTGTTCGCCCAGACGCAGGGGGCCGACCGGGAATTGACCGACACGTTGCGCGCGGACCTCGCGCGTCTGGACCACGTGGCGTTTGCCCCGACCGGACGGCGGGTGATCGACCTCTTGTTTTTCGCCAAGGTTGTTGCGGCGGTTCTGGCCTTCCGGCCCACGACTATTCTCGCACCCGAAATGGGGCACTGGTATTACACGCCGCTGCTACGCGTGCTGGCCCGGATCGCGCCGGTCGGCCTGATCGTGCATGACCCCGCGCCCCATTCCGGCGCGGATGCCGATCATGCGGCGCGCATCGCGGGGCGGCTGCGGACGGAACGGGCGCTGGCCACGACATTTGTCGTGCATGGACAATTTTGCGAAGGCGTGTTGCGCGCCAATACGCCGATTGGGCGGCGACCGGTCGCCAACATTCTGCACGGGCCAATTTTGATCCCTGCCACATGCCAACCCGCCCCGCGTCGACACGCCGCTCAAGTGCTGCTGTTTGGGCGGATGCAGGCGTATAAGGGGCTGACCTATCTGCTGGCGGCGGCGGATCGGTTGCACCATGATGGCTATCGGCTCGAACTGGTGCTGGCCGGGCGCGGGCCGGAATTGGACCGCTTGGCGGACGACATCGCCCGCCGCCCGTTCGTTACGGTCAAAAGCGGCTTTATCATGCCCGATGAGGT
>CAIOKP010000294.1 GCA_903858875.1 uncultured Sphingomonadales bacterium | reverse complement strand
TTGAGGCGCGCCATGGACTGTGGTGCGGCACCACCTGGCCGGACACATTTTTCACAGTTGGTGCTGCCCGCCCACCGCCGTTCGTAAAGCTGCCCGACGCGATTGAACCGTCTCGATCCGCATCGTGATTGAGACGAAATTTCTCCAAGGCGACGAAGCCGCAGATCGCGCGGCAAGTTACGGCTTGCCGCGCGATCCGGACAAACCAGGAGCGCCATTCAGGCAAGGCCAGCCCGAATTTGGGGCCAGCCTGGTCGTCAGGATGACAGCCGTCTGCCTGAAATGTGCGCAAAACGTTATTTTGCGCACTGTGCGGGATAATGCGCATCGTTTTGTCGCGGTGCTGTAACAGAAGTGCCCGATCCGGCGAGGTGGCACGTCGCACCGGCGCGCCAATCATATCGAGCAGTTCGGATATATGGTGCAGTGCGCCCGTCGGCAGGTTTTGGACACCGCAAACCGCGGTAGCAATGCGCCCCGATCGCGCAAGTTTGCGTCTGCTGCATTGGCCATCGGTATCGCCGCATTCGTCGCATGCGATCCTGCCTTTGCCGATGGCTTGCTGAGCCAGACATGTTTTACAGCTGCAGACAACGCGCGGCTGGGCTTCGAGGTCTATCAGCAGGCTCCCCCACCGTCGCGTCAGTCGCGCGCATATGCATATTATCCGCTGACCGCGGCTGTATCGTCGCAGTTGCGAGCGCTAGGCGCTGCGCCGGACGGCGTGCAGAGCTGGTACTACCAGTGGGCCAATCGCGCATCGACCCCGCTGACGGGTGACGGCGGCCGCGCAATCGTGCGCAAGTTGAACATTCAGCCTTCGTCCAGCGGCAAACGGCGTCAGCGTTCGGCGTTCAGTACAATCGAACGCGCCGACGCCTGCACACTTGCCCAGGCGGCCAGCCTGCTGGGGCGGGACGCCCGCGGCCGGACCATTGCCATATCCGCCGGCATTACGCTGACAGGCGAAGCGGCCACACCCGAAACCGACCGAGCCACGCCAATCGACACCTGCCTGACGGCCAACGGCATGCTGCCAGCCCGAGCAAGCGGGATCGTGCTGGATTACGAAGTGCAGGACGGCCGCAATCCCGCGATGACCGAACAGTTCCTCAAGGCTTATGCCGATCTGGTGCATGATGCCGACCGCCGTGTCATCCTGCTGGTCAATCCGCTCGATTCACCGGGCGAACAACGCTTCACCGGGGTTGTTGCGGCAAACGCCAGCCGCATCGTCGCGCTGTTTGACCGGACCATGCTGGTGCTTTGGAGCGGCAATGTGCACCATTCGCTGGCTGACAGCTATGCCGCACAGATGGCAATCCTTCGTGCAGGCGGTCCAATAGACACCCGACGGGTGCTGATCGATTTCGAGCTTGCCGGCACCACGCTCGAAGATGCGCAACTGGTGCGCAAACTGATCGCGCGCGACCGGCTGGCCGGAGTGCTGTTCTGGCGCAATCACGCGGCGCAGGGCGGCGACTGTGACAGTGCAGTCAACCGCCGGATCGCGACGATCGCGCTGGGATCGGACATGAAGGCGAAACACAGTGCGCCTTGAGTAGCTTGCAACATCGGTTCGGCGATCCGGTTTTGACGTTTTACGAGGCAGTGTCCCCCGTCAGCACCAATGGCACAGATTTGAGGTTGTGATTTAAGGAGGGTTGGGGCTTCGTCGTAGTGACGAAGGAACGAAGATGAAGCCCCAACCCTCCTTGAAAAAATCGCCAGTGAAGGCCCCTGCC
>CAIOKP010000293.1 GCA_903858875.1 uncultured Sphingomonadales bacterium | reverse complement strand
GTGGCGCCGCGCGGCATTCCGGGCTGGCGCTATGCGCGCGTTGCCGGGGCCAGCCAGTTGCGCCAGATGATGCGCGCCCGCATCCTGATGGCGCGCGAGGCCGGCCATGCCGAAACCCAGGACAGCCTGTTGGCGATCGGCGGCGAACATGGGCTGGAATTGGCGGGCTATGCGCTCGGCCCCGATTTTATCCGCGAATTTTCAGGACTGGTGCCCGACGCTGCCTCGCCAATGATCGATGTAGGACAGGATTTGGTCGGTGGCCCGGGCCTGTGGCTGCGCGCCGAACCCGATGAGGACCCGACCCAATCCGACGCGCTGGCGGCCATCATCGCGATCGCGCTGCATCAGAGGGAGCTTGCGCAATGACCCGGCAAGTTCTGACATTTCCCTGCGAGGGCCAAACATTGTCCGCCACGCTCGACCTGCCGGATGGGGCGCCGCCCAACGTTGGCTTGTTCATCGTGTCGGGCGGTACCGAAATCCGGTCGGGCGCGTGGAGCAGCAATGCCCGCATCGCCGCGGCGGTCGCGGCGGCGGGCTTTGCCGCCTTTCGCTTTGACCGGCGCGGCGTGGGCGACAGCGAGGGGGCAAATGAGGGCTTTCGATCCGCCGCCCCCGATATCGCCGCCGCCCTGGCCGCCTTTCGCGGCGCGGTGCCGTCGATCACGCGCATCGTCGCCCATGGCAATTGCGACGGGGCCAGCGCGCTGATGCTGGCGCATGGCCGGGATACTGACGCGCTCGTACTATCGAACCCGTGGACCTTTGAGGAAGAAAACGCCGGCCCGTCGGTCAAGGCCCTGCGGGAACATTACAAGCGAAGGTTGATGAGTTTGGCGGCGGTCGAACGGCTGCTGACCGGCAAGGTCTCGATCGTCAAACTGATCCAGAGCCTCGTCAAGATGACCCGCCCGGCCCCTCCGCCATCGACGCTGGCCACGCAAATGGCGGAAGGGTTGGCCGGATATGCCGGCAGAGTGCGACTGTTGGTCGCAACCAACGATTACACCGCCCAAGCGTTTTTGGGGGCGTGGGATGCCAAGGACAACCGCTTGGCGCAATGTGCGGGGGCAACGCATTGTTTTGTCGAACCGCACGCGCGCGAATGGCTGATGGCGCAAATCCTCGACGAAATGCGCCGGGTGTAACGCGAGGGAGGCGTGGCCCCCTCGCGCCCGGATACTTACCCCGCCTTGTGCGCGGCAAAGTCCAGTTCAGCCACAAACCGTTCCGCATCGAGCGCCGCCATGCAGCCGGTGCCCGCCGCCGTCACGGCCTGACGATAGGTGTGGTCCATCACATCGCCGGCGGCAAACACGCCCGGGATCGCCGTCTTGGGCGTCCCGGGCTGCACCACCAGATAGCCGCCATCGTCGAGTTCGAGCTTGCCCTTGAACAAGTCGGTCGCGGGGGCGTGGCCGATGGCGACAAAGGCCCCCTGCGTCGGCTCGATGCTCTTTTCGCCGGTCACCGTGTCGATCAACGCAACCCCGCTCAGGCCCGCCCCGCCGATCGCCGCATCGCCGATGAAGGCATCAACCGCCTTGTTCCACAACACCTTGATATTGGGATGGGCAAACAGCCGCTCTTGCAGGATCTTTTCTGATCGCAGTGAATCACGGCGGTGGATCAACGTGACATCCTGCGAATGGTTGGTCAGATATAGCGCTTCCTCGACCGCGGTATTGCCGCCGCCGATCACCACGACCTTCTTGCCGCGATAGAAAAACCCGTCGCAGGTCGCGCAGGCCGACACGCCCTTGCCGGAAAATTCCTGTTCGCCCGTCGCGCCCAGCCATTTGGCCTGCGCCCCGGTGCAGATGACCAGCGTGTCGCCTTCATAAATATCGCCGGAATCGCCGGTGGCGCGGAACGGCGGCCCCGACAGGTCGATATCGACAATCGTATCCCACATCATCCGTGTGCCGACATGCTCGGCCTGCGCCTGCATTTCGGCGACCAGCCATGGTCCCTGCACCGCATCGCGGAAACCGGGATAGTTTTCGACCTCGGTCGTGATCGTCAATTGCCCACCCGGTTGCAACCCCTGCACCACGATCGGGTTGAGGCCGGCGCGCGCGCCATAGATCGCCGCCGTCAGCCCCGCCGGGCCGGAACCAATGATAAGCATGCGGGTTTTGTGGATGGTCATGCGATTCTCACTTTTACTATCTGGGGCGAGATAGGCAAAGCCACCGTCAATTGCCAGCGTGCACGGGGGAACATGCCCATGATTTCACCAGCCCCGGCCCGCCGATGCCCCGCTGGTTGACCACGCGCTGCCGTTTCCGCATATATCAACGCTGTATTCATACTCTGCGAGCCATGCCCGAACGCGATATGCCTGCCTTGATCCGCCCTCGCCCTGCTGCCTTGATCCTTGCCATCGCGATGGCCTTGGCTGGCGGGGTCGTGCAGGCGCAACCGGCGGGCGACGTGCCCCCAGACAATGCGGTTGCATCGCTGAACACGCCGGTCACGCTCGACATTTCGGACGATATTGCCGCCACGGGCGAGGCCGAGGGCGCCGAAATCGATCGCGGCATCGACACCGCTATCGCCCGCGCGATCACCGCCACAGGCAGCTTTACCGCCTTGGCGCGAATGTCCGGTTCTGGCGGCAAGAAACGCGGGGCGGCCGACGTCACTGGCACCCATCACCCCACGCTGGCCGAGGCGGGCGTCAACTGGGCCGCGCTAGGTGCCCGCGATTTCGGCAGCCCGGACGCGCTGGCCGTCGCGGTCGAGGAAAAGTTCGCCGATTCGAAAAACCTCGCAACGCAGGTGCGGTTGCGTCATGCCGCTGGCCCGGTTGATGTCCGCTTCAACGTCAAAGGCAACAAGGTGCTGGCCAGCGATGACCCGCTGCGATTGAGCTATGATTCCTCGGCGCTGTATCAGGTAAACCCGGCGCTGGCGGTGGGCGTTTTGGCGAAGGGCGATCTCGGTACTTTCCGCGAATTTGCTCCTAATGCGCAACAT
>CAIOKP010000292.1 GCA_903858875.1 uncultured Sphingomonadales bacterium | reverse complement strand
CGGGCATTACCACACAATCCAGCACGCCGATAGGTTGCGGCCGTAAATGCGCGTTGACGGCCCCCATCAGGCGGAATGGGTCCATCGGCTTTGCGATATCGACATGGGCGCGCATCCCCAGCGCGTGGACGCCCGAATCGGTGCGCCCGGCGGCGACCATATTGGTCGTCTCGCCGGTGATGCCGTGGACGGCGGCCTCGATGGACCGTTGCACGGTTGGCCCATTGGGCTGGCGTTGCAGGCCCATGAACGGCGTGCCGTCAAATTCGAGCGTGAAGGCATAACGGGTCATGTAAGGGGCGTGTCCGATGGAATGGGGCGGCCGTTGAGCAAGGCGGCGGTGGGCATCGCGGGCTTGCCGGCGCGTTGGATGAGCGTGGGGCGGATGGCCCCTGTGCCACAGGCGATCGTGAGCCATCCGTCGAGCGTGACGCCCGGCGTGCCAGCCCCATCGACGACTTGCGCGGCCAGCACCTTGATGCGTTCGCCCGCCAGTTCGAAATAGGCGCCGGGGGCAGGGACGAAGGCGCGAATCTGGCGTTCGACCTGAATGGCCGGGGCGGTGAAATCGAGCCGGGCTTCGGCCTTGTCGATCTTGCGGGCATAGGTGATGCCATCGGGGGATTGCGGCACTTCGGGAAAGGCGGCGAGGTCGGCCAGCACCTGCACGATGAGGTCCGCACCGATTTGCGCCAGTTCGGTGGTCAGGTCGCCCGCCGTTTTGCCATCCACCGGGGTGCGCCCTTCGGCCAGTACGGCGCCGGTATCCAGCCCCAATTCCATCCGCATGATGCCGACGCCGGTTTCCCGGTCGCCCGCCAGAATCGCCCGCTGGATCGGCGCTGCCCCGCGCCAGCGCGGCAGGATCGAGCCATGCAAATTGAGGCAGCCAAAGCGCGGCGCCTCCAGCACCGCGCGCGGCAGGATCAGCCCATAGGCCGCGACCACCGCAATGTCGGCATCAAGCGCGGCAAAGGCGGCCTGTTCATCGGCCCCCTTCAACGATGCCGGGTGGCGGACCTCAATCCCCAGCGCCTCGGCGCGGCGATGTACCGGCGAGGGCGTCACCTCGCGACCCCGCCTGCCGCCGGGGCGAGGGGGCTGGGTATAGGCCGCCACCACCTGATGCCCCGCCGCGACCAGCGCGTCGAGCGCCGGCACCGCGAAGTCCGGTGTGCCCATGTAAACAATCCGCATCAGTTCCGCCTTTGCCTTTTGGTGGAACTCGCCCTATCCGGCGGGGCATGGCATCGCAAGAGATCGAGATGTTGGCGCAGAGTCTATCGCGCCTGCCGGGGTTGGGGCCGCGTTCGGCGCGGCGGGCCGTGCTGTGGTTGATCAAGCGACGGGATACCGCGTTGGTGCAATTGCTCGATGCGCTGGATGTGTTGAAGGACCGGCTGGTTGAATGCCAGACCTGCGGCAATGTCGATACGGCCAATCCTTGCGCGATTTGTGCCGATACGCGGCGAGAGGCGCGCTCGATCTGTGTGGTGGAGGATGTGGCGGACCTGTGGGCGCTCGATCGCGCAAGGCTGTTTACCGGCAAATATCATGTGCTGGGCGGGCGGCTGTCGGCGCTGGACGGGGTGCGGCCAGAGGATTTGTCGATCGGCAAATTGATCGAGCGGGTCGCGGCGGGCGGCATTGACGAGGTGGTGCTGGCGATGAACGCCACGTTGGAGGGGCAGACGACGGCGCATTATATTGCCGAGCGGTTGGAGGCCTATCCCCGTGCGGGTGACGGCGCTGGCGCATGGCTTGCCGGTGGGGGGCGAGCTGGATTACCTCGATGAAGGCACTTTGGCGCAGGCGTTGCGGGCGCGGCGGCCGGTCGGGTAGGCACATCGGCGCTGTATAGAAATCGGCGATTTTGGGTGTGGTGCGGCTTGCGTGGGGGCACGGTCGCGATTATCTGCCGGGTATGGCTATTTTACCGATCATCGAGGCGCCCGATGCGCGCCTGAAACAGATTTCCGCCCCTGTGACCGTGTTTGACGATGCGTTGAAGACGCTCGTCGCCGACATGTTCGAGACGATGTATGATGCGCCCGGCATCGGCCTTGCCGCCATTCAGGTGGGGGTGCCGGCGCGGCTGGTCGTCGTCGATTTGATGGAGCCGGACGAAGACGCCGCGCCCGAGCCGGTCGATGACGGCCACGATCACGAGAATTGCGGCCACGATCATCGCCCGATGAAAAAGGTGCCTCGCGTGTTCATCAACCCCGAAATCCTTGATCCGTCCGAGGAATTTTCGGTCTATTCCGAAGGGTGCCTGTCGGTGCCGGACATCTATGCCGATGTTGAGCGCCCCGAGGCGTGCCGCCTGCGTTGGCAGGATTTGGATGGCGTGGTGCATGAAGAAGCGATGGAGGGCCTGATGGCGACCTGCATCCAGCACGAGATCGACCATCTCGAGGGCATTTTGTTTATCGACCATCTGTCGCGGTTGAAGCGGAACATGGCGCTCAAGAAGCTGGAAAAAGCGCGCAAGATGGGTTGATGACGCGGGCATAACGGCCTACGTTCCTGCTACGTTCTGTTGAAGGGGTGGCTGTGGATTCGTCGTTGACCGTTGTTGTGCTGGTGTTGCTCGCATTGGGGGGCGGCGCGGTGCTGGGTTGGTGGCTGGGCGCGCGCCCGGTCGCCGAATGGCGCGCGCGGTTCGAGGCGCGCGACCGGGAGGCGCGCGATCTGGACGACAAGTTCAAGGCGGCAATCCGCGATCTGGCGGGCGCCAGCGAACGCGCGGCGCGGGCCGATAGTTTGGCCGAGGAATTGGGTGAAGCAAGGGCCGAGCGCGAGGCCTTGCGCACCGATGCCGCCCGAATGCGGGCACAGGCGGAACATTTCGAGGCGCAACAACGCTTGCTGCTGGAAGCGCAGGAGGGGTTGAAGCGGCAGTTCGAAGCGTCGGGCGCAAAGGTTTTGCAACAAGCGCAGGAGCAGTTTCTTGCCCGTGCCGAGGCCCGCTTTGCCGAAAGCGAGAAGACCAATGCCCAACGGATCAGCACGGTGCTGGCCCCGGTGGGCGAGCGGTTGAAGCGGTATGAAGACCAGGTTGCGGCGATGGAACAGAGCCGCGTTGATGGCTTTGGCCAGTTGGCGGGCCTGATCCAATCGATGCGCGACGGGCAGGAACGTGTGCGCGAGGAGGCCGCAAGGCTGGGCAATTCGCTGCGCAATGCGCCCAAGGCGCGGGGCCGCTGGGGCGAGCAGCAATTGCGCAATGTGCTGGAACAATGTGGTCTGGCCGAACACACCGATTTTGTGACTGAACATTCAATCAACACCGAGGATGGGCGACTGCGGCCCGATGCCATCGTCAATATTCCGGGCCAAAAGCGGTTGGTGATTGACGCCAAAGTGTCGTTGAATGCCTATCAGGAAGCGTTTGAGGCGCAGGATGATGTGGCGCGCGACAAGGCGATGGACGCGCATGTCGCATCGATGCGCACCCATGTGCAGCAATTGGGTGCCAAGTCGTATCAAAGCCAATTCGACGATGCGCCGGATTATGTCGTGATGTTTGTACCAGGTGAGCATTTTGTCGCAGCGGCGCTCGAGCGTGACCCGGAATTGTGGGATTTTGCATTCCGTAACAAGGTCTTGCTGGCAACACCTACCAATTTGGTGGCGATTGCGCGCACCGTGGCGCAGGTCTGGCGGCAGGACGGGCTGGCGCGGGAAGCGCGCGAGATTGGGAAACTGGGTGGCGAATTGTACGACCGCTTGGCCAAAGTGACCGAAGATCTGAGCAAGGTTGGCACGCATCTGGGCCGGGCTGTCGGTAGTTACAATGATTTCGCACGCAGCTTTGAAAGCCGGGTTTTGGTGTCGGCACGTAAGTTGAAAGACAAGCACGTCGAGATCGGCAAGCGCGAGATCGAGGAGATCCTTCTGGTTGAGAGTGCGCCGCGGTATGCGGATGGCCCGGTGGTGGTGCCTGTTCTGGAGGCGGAATAAGAGGTAAGGTACGAGGGGTATTCCCTTCGTGCTCCCCTGGGGGTGATGGCCCCGCCTCTGCCCTTAACCTTCAAACGAGGCGATCACCTCATACGCCAGCACCGCCCCGGCAATCGCGGCGTTCAGGCTGTCGGCGCGGCCCTTCATCGGCATTGTGACGCGCAAGTCGCAGGCGGTTTCATAGGCCTCGGGCAATCCGCGCGATTCGTTGCCGACCATAATGAAGCAGGGCGCCGCATAGGGCGCGCCGCGATAGGGCACCGCCTCGCGTAGGCTGGCGGCGACCAGTTGCCCGTCGCCGCCGCGCAGCCAGTCGATGAATTCCTCCCAGCGCGCGGTTGCCAAGCGCTGCGTAAAGATCGCCCCCATGCTGGCGCGCACCGCCTCGACGCTGAACGGATCGACGCAATCGTCGAGCAATATCACCCCGCCCGCGCCGACGGCATCGGCTGTGCGCAGCATCGTGCCAAGATTGCCGGGATCACGCATCGCCTGCGCCACCAGCCAAATCGGCGCGGCATCGCGGTCAATGCCGGCCAGCGATGTATCGAATTCGGCATAAACCCCGCAAACCGCCTGCGGATTATCCTTGCCGGTAATTTTGGACAGGATGTCTTCGGTGGTTTCGATAACATCACCGCCCGCCGCCAATACCGCGGCTTCCAACTCGCCGAGCAGGGGGTGCGGATCACGCCCTTCGGCCATCACCAAAATTTCGGGTAGCCGCCCGCTTTCCCGCGCGTCGGTCAACAGGCGTAGCCCCTCAGCGAGGAACTTGCCCTCGCGCCGGCGGTGCTTCTTGTCGCGCAAGCTCTTGATGAACTTGACGGTGGGGTTGGAAAAGCCGGTGATCGAATGGCGCATCGGGGAAACCTGTCGGGCATCAAGGGGCGGAATGGACGCGCGCTATAGCTGTCAGATGCCGACCTGTCGAACGCCAGCGACTAATCCTCGCCGAAACCGTCCTTCACGAGACCCGACAATTTGGCCAGCGCGCCATCGGCGTCCTCGCCGGCCACGATAATATCCACGGTATCGCCGCGTGCCGCGCCGAGCATCATCAGGCCGAGGATCGAGCCACCGGCAGCTTCTGTCCCATCCTTGACGACCTTGATGTCCAGCCCGCTGGGCAGCATCGCCACCATATTGACGAATTTTGCGCTCGCGCGGGCGTGCAGCCCCTTTGCGTTGACGATCTCTACGGCTTCGCGTGCCTCACCCATCGCCTCATCCCATTCTGTTGTTTTTTAGGCTTCTTGTCCGAGAAACTCGGATGCAATGGTAATGTAATTGCGTCCGGCCTCGCGCGCGGCGGCGACGGCGCTTTGTACGCTGCTGCCCTTGCGGGCGCCGGCGAGGCGGATCAACATCGGCAGGTTAATGCCTGCGATGACCTCGACCCGACCGGCCTGCATCAGCGAAATGGCCAAATTCGACGGTGTGCCGCCAAACAGATCGGTCAGGATAATCGCGCCATCGCCGGTATCGACGGCCTTGATCGCCTCGGCAATGTCCTTGCGGCGGCGTTCGACGTCGTCATTCGGGCCGATGCATACGGTGGCGATCGTTTCCTGGCGTCCGACAACGTGTTCCATCGCCCGGACGAATTCCTCGGCCAGTTTGCCATGCGTCACCAAAATGAGGCCGATCATGCGCGCGATCCACCCCGATGTTGGAGCGAGGCATCAACAGCAAGAAAAACGCAGGACATGTTGCGCGTAAAACCTTTCGCGGGCCATGCATTTGGCCACCTATTCGTGTGAGTCATCGTGCTGCCCCCCCCTCGACCAGATCAGCAGCGCGTGACCCAAGATTGCGGTGTAACATAGTGGGCGAAAATCCTGAATCGCGCAAGGCCGCGCCTATTTGTTCGGCCATGAATACAGAGCGGTGACGCCCCCCGGTACAGCCAAAGGCGATGTGCACATAGGCTTTACCTTGCGCCTTGAAGCGGGGGACCACCGATAGCAATAAATCGCGGATGCGCAGGAACGCATCGTCGAACGCGGGGTCACGGCGGATGAATTCGGCGATTGGCGCATCCTTGCCCGTCATCGGGCGCAGCACTGGGTCCCAATGCGGATTGTCGAGAAAGCGCATGTCGAAGATGAAATCGGCCACAGGCGGCATGCCCTTGGAAAAACCGAAACTGGTGATGGTCAGCGTCAGGCCCGGGCCGGTGTCAGAGCCAAATTGCTCGCGCATCGCCTGTTGCAGCGCATTGGACGAAAACGCGGTGGTATTCACCACGATGTCCGCCCAGCGGCGCAGCGGCTCCATCAATTCGCGCTCGGCATTGATGCCGCTGGCCGCGGGCATATCGAAGGCCAGCGGGTGGCGCCGGCGCGTCTCGTTGTACCGTCGTTCCAACTCGGTCACGCCGCAATCGAGATAGAGCGTCGTCAATTCCAGATCGTCGCGTGCGGTCAATCGCTTGACCAGATCGATTACCAGCTGGGGATTGAAGCCGCGCGTGCGGGAATCAAAACCAATCGCCAGCGGCGCCGCCACGACATCGCCATCCTCCGCATTGTCAAGCAAGCGGTCGAGCAGACGGATCGGGAAGTTATCGATGCTTTCCCAACCGAGATCTTCGAGGACGCGGAGTGCCGTCGTCTTGCCCGCGCCCAACACGCCGGTCACAAGCAGAATGCGCTGCTTGCCCCGGGCGGAGGGGGAGGCCGGTTCAGGCGGAGACAGGGGGGCGGTGGGATGCGCGGCCATGGTCGCTTCTGTGCGCCGCCCGCGCGCAAAAGGGAAGGGGGGAGATGTGACACGCCCGCGCATATCGTACCAAATGAGAACGTCCGTCGGATCGATCCGTCATACGATCAGTCCATAACGCGACAATGCCAGTTCCGCGCGCAAGGCCACGACCGGGCTATCAGGCCACAGGGTGATCACCGGGACAGCGACGCCGCAGATCACCGCAACAGCCGCGGTTTCCACAAAGCGCGGGGCATCGTGCGACAGGCGCAGTAGGAGTGCGACGGGCACGGTTTCGACCACCGGCATGGGTAAAATCCCAAGATTGCGCACTTCGATCAGGCCCCGCGTCTGCGGCGGCGGCGCGGCGATCAGGCGCCCCCCGATGACCGATAGCGTCACGCCATCATCGCCCACCAGCCGCGCGCCACGGTCGATCAGCGCCAGCGCCAGCGAGGATTTGCCCGCGCCCGGTGCGCCCTCGATCAATAGGCCGCGCCCGTGGCAGGCGACACAACCGGCCTGATGGACGAACGGCGCGCTCATACCTCGTCGGCCTCGCGATGGAACGCCGGCATTTCGATCACCAACCGCGCCCCGCCATGCCCCGGCGCCGGATCGCGCGCGGTCAGCGTGCCGTCATGCGCCTCGATAATTGTGCGGGCAATGGCGAGGCCAAGGCCGCTATGCGCCCCAAAATCCTCTGCCGCGGGACGCAACGAGTGAAAGCGTTCGAACACCCGTTCCCGCGCTTTGGGGGCGATACCGGGGCCTTGGTCGAGGAATTCCAGCGTCACGGTGTCGGGCGTTGTGGTGATGCGGATCTGGATGATGCCGCCCTGCGGCGAAAACGACACGGCATTGTCGAGCAGATTTTCGAACACCCGTTCCAGCCGCGTCGCGACGCCCGCGACCAAGGCCGGGTCGCCGCCGGCATGGTTGATGGTCATCCGGCAATCGCGGTTGGCGCCCCGTCGGTCGCGTGCGCCGACCATCGCTGTGGCGAGGCCCAGCAAATCGACAGGTTCGAATATCGCACGCGACATTTCGGCGTCGATGCGGCTTGCATCGGCGATTTCGGAAATCAGGCGGTCGATGCGTTGAACGTCGTGATTGGCGATGTCCATCAATTGTCGGCGTAGGTCGGCGTCTTCTACTTTTTCTATTGATTCCAATGCGCTACGTAAAGATGCTAAGGGGTTTTTGATTTCGTGCGCGACATCGGCGGCAAAGCTTTCCACCGCGTCCATCCGCAATCGCAACGCCCCGGTCATGTCCGACAGCGCGCGCGCCAACAGGCCGATCTCGTCCCGCCGGTCGGGCAGGCGCGGCACCACCACCGCCCGGTCGCGGCCCAGTCGCACCCGCACTGCCGCACGCACCAGAACGCGCAACGGCTGGACAATCGTGCGCGCCAGAAACAGCGACAGATAGACCGTCAGCAACAGCCCGACGCCGACAACGATCGCCAAGGTTTGGCGCGCATCGCGGATGCTTTTGGTCACATCGGTCGCGTTTTGGATCACCAGTAACGCCGCGCCTTGGTGGCCGATGGGCGTTGCGGCGCTGATCATCGGGGTGCGGTCGGGGGCATAGCGTTCGCGCACGGTGGTCGCGCCAGTGGCGCGGGCCTCGACGATTTCGGGCCAATCGCCGGCACGCGGCGGCCCGGCCGGTTCGGCATAAAGCGGGATGTCCGGCGCGGCCAAGACGGTATCCATGGCCCGGTCCAACGTGCGGGCGGCGGTCATCAACCACGGCTGGGTACGCGGATCGGCGAGCGTGAATGACGGCGGAGCCAGCGCAAAGCTGTCTGCCACCAAGCCACCATCCGGGGCGTAAATCCGCAACCGCAGATGTTGGCGCGTGCCGATGGTGCTCAACACCCGCGCCCGCGTGTCGGGCGAGGCTTGGCCGAGCGCTTCGGCTGCGATTTCGGCCTCATTGGCGGCGCGCTTGAACCGCTCGCCCAACACTTCGCGGCGATAGGAATCGATGTACAGCAAGCTATAGGCGATCAACGCCAGCACGATGATGTTCACCGCCAGAATGCGCGTGGTCAATGATACCCCGCGCCATGCCGGCTTGCGCAGTTGCGGTTCGGACATCAGCCTTCCGCGAAGGAATAGCCCGCACCATACAACGTCTCGATCGCCGAAAAGCCGGGGTCGATGGCGCGGAATTTGCGGCGCAGGCGCTTGATGTGGGAATCGATGGTGCGATCATCGACATAGGTGTCGTCGTGATAGGCGCAATCCATCAATTGGTTGCGGCTGCGGATCACGCCGGGGCGTTGGGCCAGGGCCTCCAAAATCAGGAATTCGGTGACGGTGAGCGAGACCGGCATGTCGTTCCAGCACACTTCGTGGCGGGCCGGGTCCATGCTCAGCCGGCCGCGGCGGACGAGTTCCGGCGCGGGGGCGTCGGCGCTTGATTCGGCGGCATCGGCGCGCGCCACCTCGACCCGGCGCAGGATCGCCCGGATGCGCGCGACCAGCAGGCGCTGGCTGAACGGCTTGGTGATGTAATCATCCGCGCCCATCGCGAGGCCCAGCGCCTCGTCCGGTTCCTCGTCCTTGCTGGTCAGGAATATGACCGGCAGCGGCGATTTTTCACGCAGCCGTTGCAGCAATTCCAGCCCGTCCATCCGCGGCATCTTGATGTCGAAAATCGCCAGATCCGGCGGATTATCCAGCAAAGCCTTGAGCGCGCTGGCGCCATCCACATAGACCCGCGTGGCAAACCCCTCGGCCTGCAGCCCGATCGACACGCTGGTCAGGATATTGCGATCATCATCGACCAGAGCGATCGTATGGCGGACAGCAGGCGCCGTCGATGGCACTGCCACAGCGGGGGCGGCGGCATCGTCGGGCTGGTTTTGCGGCATTTCATCCATGCGTAAAAGACCAGCAGAATGGGGCTGAACGGGCGCTGATCGATAGCGGTTTGACTGCATTAAGGCAATGGCTGGCAATTGTTTCGCCAGACAGTGGAATATGTCAGACAAAACGCGATTTTCCGTCACTTTTGTTCTGGCATTTGACGCGGGGGCAAGGCTGCATTATGCGCAAAATCGAATCTCGCATTCGTATGCGGAAGGCATTTGAATACGAGGTCCGAAGCATCCGCCACCCGGCGGGTTCGCCATCATTCGGAGAGACGAACTTGACTTCCCCGCTCAGCTATTCGCTCGACCGCCAAGGTATCACGACCGCGGCCGAAATTTTCGCCAACCTCGGCACCGCGCCGCTGGTCGAGCATGCTGTCCGCAATGGTGAAGGCCTGTTGGCCAAGGATGGCCCGTTGGTCGTGGCCACGGGCAAGCACACCGGTCGGTCGGCCAAGGACAAGTTCATCGTCAAGGACGCCGAGACCGAAAACACCGTGTGGTGGGGCAAGACCAACGTCGCCATGACGCCGGAACATTTTGCCGCGCTCAAGGCTGATTTCTATGCCGAGCTGGCCAAGAAGGACAAGCTCTATGTTGCCGACCTGTTCGGTGGGTCGCAGGCCGATCACCGCGTCAATGTGCGCGTGATTAACGAGCTGGCGTGGCACAATCTGTTTATCCGCACCTTGCTGGTGCGCCCGTCCGATGCGGAACTGGCCGATTTTCTGCCGGAATACACCATCATCGATTTGCCGACCTTCCGCGCCGATCCGGCCAAGTATGGCGCCCGTTCGGAAACCGTGATTGCGGTGAATTTCACCGAAAAGCTGATTCTCATCGGCGGCACGGCCTATGCTGGCGAGATGAAGAAATCGGTGTTCGGCATTCTGAACTACCTGCTGCCGGTCAAGGGCGTGATGCCGATGCATTGCTCTGCCAACATCGGGCCTGATGGCGATACCGCGGTGTTCTTTGGCCTGTCGGGCACGGGCAAGACGACGCTGTCGGCCGATGCCAGCCGTACGTTGATCGGCGATGATGAACATGGCTGGTCGGACACCGCCGTGTTCAACTTCGAAGGCGGTTGCTATGCCAAGATGATCCGCCTGTCGGCCGAGGCAGAGCCCGAAATCTTTGCCACCACCAAGCGGTTTGGCACGGTGCTGGAAAACGTCGTGATGGACCCGATCAAGCGCACGCTGGATCTGGACGATGCGACTTTGGCCGAAAACAGCCGTGGGTCCTATCCGATCGATTTCATCCCCAACGCGTCGGACGATAATCTGGGCCCGGTGCCGCAGAACATTATCTTCCTGACGGCGGACGCCTATGGCGTGTTGCCGCCGATTGCCCGGTTGACGCCGGAACAGGCGATGTACCACTTCCTGTCGGGCTATACCGCCCGCGTCGCCGGCACCGAAATCGGCGTGACCGAGCCGGAAGCGACCTTCAGCACCTGCTTTGGCGCGCCGTTCATGCCGCGTCACCCGTCGATCTATGGCAATTTGTTGAAATCGCGCATCGCCAAGGGCGGCGTGAAGTGCTGGCTGGTCAGCACCGGCTGGTCGGGCGGCAAGGCGACGACGCCAGGCATCAAGCGCATGCCGATCAAGGCCACTCGCGCGCTGCTG
>CAIOKP010000291.1 GCA_903858875.1 uncultured Sphingomonadales bacterium | reverse complement strand
GGCCTGGCGGGCGACCCGCGCTTGGTGGCGGCGGCGGCAGAGGCATCGGCACGATTTGGCGCGGGGCTCGCCTCGGTCCGCTTCATCTGCGGAACCCAATCCTTGCATAAGGAGTTGGAGGCTGAGACTGCGGCCTGGCTCGGCTTTGGTGACTGCATCCTGTTCGCCGCCTGTTTTGACGCCAATGGTGCGGTTTTTGAACCCTTGCTCGACGAGGCAGACGCCATTGTCTCAGACAGTCTCAACCACGCCTCGATCATTGATGGCGTGCGCCTCTGTCGGGCCAAGTGCTACCGCTTTGCCAATTCCGATATGGCGGATTTGGAAGCGCAACTCAAAGCGGCCCGCGCCGCCGGGTCCCGCACGATCTTGATTGTCACCGATGGCGTTTTTTCGATGGACGGCTATTTGGCCAAGCTGCCCGAAATTACCCGGCTGGCTGACCAGTATGACGCGCTGATCATGGTCGATGACTGTCATGCGTCGGGTCATTTGGGCCCAGAGGGGCTTGGCTCTCGGTCAGTCCACGGCGCAGAGGTGCGCATCGATATTCTGACCGGCACCTATGGCAAGACCCTCGGTGGCGGCATGGGTGGCTTTATTTGCGCCGATGCGCCGGTGATTGCGCTGTTGCGTCAAAAGGCCCGGCCCTATCTTTTCTCCAACGCGCTCGCCCCCTCCATCTGTGGGGCGGCGCTTGAGGCCATCCGCATTGTGCGCGCGCCAGAAGGCGAGCAGATGCGCCAAACCCTGAAATCCCATGCGGCGCGTTTCCGCTCCGGTATGGAAGCGGCGGGCTTTGATCTGAAGCCCGGACCGACGCCCATCATTCCGGTGATGCTGGGCGATGCCCGTCTTGCCCAAACCTTTGCCGCCAACCTGTTGGATGAGGGCGTCTTCGTCACCGGCTTTTCTTTTCCGGTGGTGCCAAGAGGCGAGGCGCGTATCCGGACGCAGCTTTCGGCTGCCCATAGCCAAGCCGATATTGACGCCGCCATCTCTGCCTTTGTCCGCGTCCGAGACGCCCTTGCCGAAAGCCAGCCGCAATGAGCGCTCCGATGCGTGGCCTGTCGAAGCTGAAGCCAGAGGTCGGGATCTGGCGGGTGGACGCCGAAGTGCCAGGTCTCGGCGACGATGATGTGCTGATCCGGGTCAAAAAGACCGCCATCTGCGGCACTGATCTGCACATCTACAAATGGGATGACTGGGCGGCGAAGACCATTCCGACTCCGATGATTGTCGGGCATGAATTTGCCGGCGAAATCGTGGCGCTCGGCCGGTCTGTGTCCCGCCCGTTGAAGGTTGGTCAGAGGGTCTCGGGCGAGGGGCATATCGTCAATCCGCACTCTGCCGCCAGCCGCGCCGGAAGGTTCCACCTCGATCCGGAAACCCAAGGGGTCGGAGTCAATCGGCAAGGGGCATTTGCCGATTACCTCGCCATTCCCGCCTTCAATGTCGTGCCCTTGCCCGACGAGGTCAGTGACGAGGTGGGCGCGCTGCTCGATCCTTTTGGCAATGCCGTGCACACAGCCCAGCAATTTGATCTGATGGGTGAAGACGTCTTGGTGACGGGGGCCGGTCCGATTGGCATTATGGCGGCTGCTGTTGCCCGCCGAGCGGGCGCGCGCACCGTCGTCATCACCGATCAAAACCCCTACCGCCTCGACTTAGCAACCCAGCTTGCCGAT
>CAIOKP010000290.1 GCA_903858875.1 uncultured Sphingomonadales bacterium | reverse complement strand
TTCGAATCGTTCCGGGTGCACCATTCCCCTTTGCCAGAAAGGGGAGGGTCGAAAGATCCAAAAGGACAGGGCCAATGGTCCTGACAGGAAAGTGTTATTAGGCACCCGTAGCTCAGCTGGATAGAGCATCAGACTACGAATCTGAGGGTCGGACGTTCGAATCGTTCCGGGTGCACCACTTTCCCTCTGCCCAACGGGACATCCTCCACGCCATCGCTTTGCCCTTGCCTTGCGCGGCAGTTGCGACGAAAGCGGGCGCCTAAGATCAAGCGCGGCGGCTCGCCGGATAAGAGCGGCGTCGTGGGGAGACCTAATCGCATGAGCTGTTCCATCGACCACGATTACGACGAACCCGAGGCCAAGTTGCCGGTACCTGATGACGTGCAGGCGGCGATCCGCACGCTGATTCGCTGGTCCGGCGATGATCCGGACCGCGAAGGTCTGATCGATACCCCGGCGCGTGTTGCACGTGCGTGGAAGGAATACTGCCACGGCTATGACGAGAACCCGGCCGCGCACCTGGCGCGCCAATTCGAGGAAGTCGGCGGATATAACGAACTCGTGCTGTTGAAGGACATTCCGTTCCAATCGCATTGCGAACACCACATGGCGCCGATTTCGGGCAAGGCGGCGATTGCGTACCTGCCGCGCGAGAAGGTCGTGGGGATCTCGAAGCTGGCGCGCGTGCTGCATGGTTTTGCCCGCCGGCTGCAAATTCAGGAACGCCTGACCGCAGAGGTTGCCCAGTGCATCTGGGACAATCTGCGCCCGTATGGCGTCGCTGTGGTGATCGAGGCACAGCATGGTTGCATGACGGGGCGGGGCGTTCGCACCCCGGGCGTCGGCATGGTGACCAGCCGGATGATGGGCACGTTCCTGTCCGATCCACGCAGCCGCAAGGAAGCGCTCAGCCTGATGGGCTATTAATGGGATGATGGGGTGGGGTTTGGCTGAAATCAATCGGAAGCCGATCCGCAACCTGCCCTTGAACGCCTCCAAAACGAACCCAATTGCCATCGACCTGCCGGGTTAAAGATCTCTAATCGCCATCGGATCAATTCGATCGTGAGTGATGGTCGCAGGTAAATGATGCGCAAGGGCTCTTGGTGCCAATCGGGTTTGGGCCTGCTATCGATCGCCTTCATGGCGCAGCCCGCGCACGCCGGGCTGGACCAGACATGGATCGCGGCCGAAGGGGTCGATAGCGGCCTTTGCATCATTTATCTCCCGTGCCAGACGCTGTCCTTTGCGCTGGACCAGACTGCTACCGGCGGCACGATCAATGTGATCGATTCCGGCATTTATGGTTCTGCTACGGTGAGCAAATCGATCACCATCCGGTCTGAACTGGGGCAGCCGGCGATGATCGCCAATATCACTATCAACGCCGGCGCTACGGACAAGGTGGTGATCGAGGGGATCGACCTTGAAGGTACGGCGCAGACCGCCGGCCTTGCCTATCCGTACGGGATTGGTGTGCTGCAAGCCGCCGAGGTGTTGATCCACAATGTGCGGATCAAGGATTTTAACACCGGCGGGGGCGGGGCTGGGATCTACATCAATTCGGCCAGCCAGGTACGCGTGACGGTCAATGAATCGCTGCTGTTCAGCAATGGCGTGGGCGTGTTGGTCACCAGCGCGAATGGCAATGCGCACCTCAAGATGTTCAAATCGCTGTTGTTGGCCAATGCCGATGCCGGGGTGCGGGTGATCGGATCGGGCAACGATGCCATGTTGGCGGGCAACAACCTCTTGGGCAGCGCCAAGTCGATGGATTTGCAGCGCGGCGGCGCGGCGCGCTCGTTCGGCAACAATGCTTTGACCAGCGGGGACGTTCCGATCGGGATGCCGATGTATTGAGCATCGTGGCGCGTAGTGTGTGAACACTCCCATTTTGGGGCGATGGTAAAATTGGACTTGTACGTAAGTAGGGGGCTGCGATGGGGGGCATCTTTGATCTCCCCTCCTATGCGGCATTCTGTTCTCTCATGGCGGTCATCGCGGTTTACAGTTCCAAGGGCGGCGTCGGCAAGACGACTATGGCGGTCGATCTGGCATGGCGCTGTGCTGTGTTGGGTGGGCGTCGGACCTTATTGTGGGATCTCGATGTGCAGAGCGGGGCGGGGTATCTGCTGGGGCTGGACGAGGACACGCGCATGCGCGCCGCCAGCGTGTTTCAGCGCGAGGGTCGGCCTGATCAATTGATCGCGCCGACGCCGTTTGAAAATCTCTCGCTCTTATCCGCCGATGACAGCCTGCGCGCCTTGCCGATGCACTTGGCGCGATTGGGGCAAAAGAAGCGCTTGGCGAATCTGACCGCGACGTTGAAGCGCGATTATGCGCGCATCGTGCTTGATTGTCCGCCGATGCAAAACGAGGTGAGCGAGCAAATCCTCGCCGCCGCAGATGTGGTGATCGTGCCATTGCCGGCCTCACCGCTGGCGTCGCGGGCGCTCGATCTGTTACGGCGGGACCTGATGCGGCATAGCGGGCGGCATCCCCCGCTGTTGCCGGTGCTGTCGATGTATGATGCCCGGCGAAAGGGCCATCGCTTGGCGCGCGAGGGACGCATGGCGCCATTCCCAGTGGTGCCGATGGCCAGCATGATCGAACAGACCGCTTTTCGCCGCGCCCCCATCGGAACCTTTGCGCCCAAGTGCGAGCCGGCACTGGCACTCGAGCGCCTGTGGCGCGCGATTGAGGTGAAATTGCAGGACGCCGGCGTAGCGTGACGCGCCATAAACAAACCCCGGTTCCGCAGCTTGCGGCACCGGGGCTGGTCGCTTGTCCCTTGCGGGCCAGGGTCAGAGGTTTTCGAGCACGTATTCCGCGGCCGAGACCTTGAACTCGCCCGGTGCCTCGACAAACACCTTGTCCACCACGCCATCATTGATGACGAGCGCAAAACGCTGGCCGCGCTGACCAAGGCCAAAGCCGCTGCCGTCCATGGTCAGGCCCAGCGCCTTGACAAAATCCCCATTGCCATCGGCCAGCATGGTCACTTCTGGCGAGCCATTGGCCTTGCCCCAGACGCCCATCACGAACGGGTCGTTGACGGCGGTGCAGACGATTTCGTCAATGCCAGCGGCCTTCAGCGCTTCGGCATTGGCAACAAAGCCGGGCAGATGCTTGGCCGAGCAGGTCGGCGTAAAGGCGCCAGGCACCGAAAACAGCGCGACCTTCTTGCCCTTGAAATATTCGGCGGTCTGAACCGGCTCGCGCTCGGCCTCGGTCGATTTGACCAGCTTTACGTCGGGCAGCTTGTCACCAATGGCGATCGTCATGTCATTCTCCTTGTGGGCCTTGCGAGGCGTGTGGCGGGTTGATGCCCCAGTGTCTTCCGCCCAAATAGAGGGTGCCCATCGTGCCCCGCAACCGCGCCCCTGGCCGCAGCGCAAGATTTATTCCGCCGCAGGGACAGGCCCGTCGAACATGGCATATAAAGCAAGCTTTATATTGTTTGCGTGACGCGGTGGGAGCCGCTAAAGGGCCGCGACATGTGCGGTCACCTCAAAGGGGGCCCATGCCCAAATTCAGGAGACCAACCCCGTGACCACCGCCGCCCAACATCAGGATTATGTGATCGCCGACATCGGCCTTGCCGAATTTGGCCGCGCCGAAATCGCCATCGCCGAGACCGAAATGCCCGGCCTGATGGCTCTGCGCGCCGAATATGGCGCCGCCCAGCCGTTGAAGGGCGCACGGATCACCGGGTCGCTGCACATGACGATCCAGACCGCTGTGTTGATCGAAACGCT
>CAIOKP010000289.1 GCA_903858875.1 uncultured Sphingomonadales bacterium | reverse complement strand
CAAATTCTTCATCCGACAGCGCCTGCGCCATCGGGGCGACACCGCGCGCCCAGCCGATGGTCGATACGCACCAGCAGAAATATTCGTCGACCCACTTGGTCCATACCCGCATTTCGGCGCGGTCATAGCTGTTGTCGGGGCGCAATTTGACGGCGGTCGGGTGTTCGTCTTCAAGGTATTCGCAGATCACCGTGCTTTCGGTAATCACCTTGTCACCATCAACCAATGCCGGGACCTGCCCGCGCGGATTGATCGCCTTGAACCAGTCCGAATGATGTTCGAACTTGGCGGGGTTGAGGCGGATACCCTCAAATTCGACACCCTTTTCATAGAGCGTCAACAAGGGCTTCAATGAATTGGCCCCGGGGCCGAAACTGTAGAGCTTGAGCATGCAGGCGTCCTCTTTTATCGTTGGACGCCTGCGTAATCTCTGTATGCATTACATACAAGTGGTGGCAAAAATACCCGTCAATATAGTAGGAATGGCCGCCGCGTTTCCAGCCACTCCGCCTCGTCCAGCGCGGCGATGGCGTCGAGATCATCAGGCTGTGCGCCCGCATCATCGACCCATTCGCGCAAGGCCGGCCCGCCGTTGATCACATCGATCGCCAACCTATCGAACTCATACTCATAGGCAAAATCACGCCACAGCGGGTAATCGGAATACAGCCGCCGGATCGCCTTGAAGGCCAGCGCCTGCAACCGCCAAGGGCGAAACGCCTGATGGTCGTAAAACGCGCCCTCGGCATGGATCATCAACGCGCTGCACAAAGCGCCTGCGTGTTTGTGAAAAGTCGGCGTGAACCAGCATTCGCGTAAAGCGCACCCCACCAGCCAATGCGGCGCAAACGCCTGCATTTCGGCAAGCACCGCCTTGGCATCAATATCGGGCGCGCCGAACAGCACCTCCAACGGGCGGGTCGTGCCGCGCGCCTCGGACAAAGTCGCGCCTTCCAGCATCACTGTGCCCGCATAGGCCCGCGCCATATTGAGCGAGGCGGCATTGGGGCTGGGGTTGATCCAGATCCGGCTGTCAGGCCAACCAAACCCCGGGGCTGCATCAGGTTTCCAGCCCTCCATCGCGATGACGCGATAATCCACATCGAGCTTGAAATGATCGACAAACCAATGCCCCATTTCGCCCAGCGTCAGCCCATGGCGCATCGGCATCGGCCCCGCACCGACAAAACTCTCCTGCCCCGGCAGCAGCGTCGTGCCCTCGACCGGGCGCCCGGCGGGGTTGGGCCGGTCCAGCACCCAGACCGCTTTACCCGTGCCGCTGGCGGCCTCAAGCAGATAGAGCAATGTTGTGACAAAGGTGTAGATACGGCAACCAAGATCCTGAAGATCAAACAGGAATACGTCGGCGGTATCCATCATGGCCGGCGTCGGGCGGCGCACTTGACCATACAGGCTGAAGATCGGGATGCCATAGGCGGGATCGACCTCATCCGCCGTCTCGACCATATTATCCTGCTTGTCGCCCTTCAGCCCATGCTGCGGCCCGAACGCGGCGGTCAGATTAACCCCCTCGCACGCGGCCAGAGCGTCGAGCGAATGCACCAACCCCTCCGTCACCGAAGCGGGGTGGGCAACCAGGGCCACGCGGCGGCCAGCCAAAGGCGCGCGCAAAGCCGGGTCGGCGAGCAGACGATCAATACCAAATTTCATGGTGCCTCCGCTGCCCCAATCGCCACCGTGAAGCAAGAGCGCGCGTGGAAATCCGGCTTGCCCGGCGCGTGGGCCAGCGCCCAATAGGACAAGTGCCCGCCAGCCTCCTCGATCACCGCAGTCAGGCCCGCGCTCGTCGCGTGATGCAACAGGTCAGAGGTCAGGGCGACGCTGGCGCGGAAATCATCGCCCTCGCGCGCGGCGGCGATGACGGGCGGCACGGACATCGGCGCATCATGCCCACCCTCGCGATACGCGTTGAACGCATAGGTCGCCCAGCGGCCCGATGGCGAGAAATTGAACTCGCGATAATGGGTGCCCGGTTGGCCGAGGAATAGCTCGAAACAGGTCGTCTTCCACAACCCATCGGCGCGCGCCGGTGTGCCAAGCGGCGGCACGATCAGATCGCCCGCCCCTACCACGCCATAGTCCAGCCACCATTGCCCCGCCGCAACCCGCCAATCGACGGTGATGGCCGACACGGCACGGGCCGGCGTTTGTGGATGGCAAACCAGTGAAAAGTGCCCCAAGTCGAATGCCTTTCCGCAAAATCTTTCCCAGGCGTGAAATCCAGCCTGGGCGTGTTCCCTTTGGGCCGAAATCGCGCTAGGCGGCGCTCACTTAAAAGAGGCAAATATGACCGAATACAAGTCCGACCTGCTGCGCCTGCTCGCCGAACGGGGCCATATCCACCAATTGACTGATGCTGCCGGGCTGGATGCCATGGCGCAAAAGGAGATTGTGGTCGGCTATAATGGCTATGACGCGACCGCGCCATCGTTGCATGTCGGTAATCTGGCATCGGTCATGCTGCTGCGCCGGATGCAACAGGCCGGGCACAAGCCGATCGCGCTGATGGGTGGCGGCACGACCAAGGTCGGCGATCCGTCGGGCAAGGATGAGAGTCGCAAGCTGCTGACATCCGCGGTGATCGACAGCAATATCGCGGGCATTCGCAAGGTATTCGACCGACTGCTGACCTTCGGGGACGGCGAGCGCGATGCGGTGATGGTCAACAATGACGAATGGCTGAGCCAGTTGGGCTATAT
>CAIOKP010000288.1 GCA_903858875.1 uncultured Sphingomonadales bacterium | reverse complement strand
CGAACGCTGGCTGTTCACCCGCCTGCCGGAATGGGACGAAGCGGGCGAGCGGCCGCAACCGGCGCAAATCACCTTGGCCGATGAAGATGTGCTGGGGCAATTGGCGACCATCACGGGCGACACCGCCGAGGCCCGCCCCGGCCAGCGCGCCTATGCCACCGCCACATCGCGGATCTTTGCCCCGCGCCAGACCCATCGCGCGCCCCATGTCCTGCTGGCCGAGGCGGGCACCGGCACTGGCAAGACGCTGGGCTATCTCGCGCCCGCGTCGGTATGGGCGCAGCAGTCGGGCGGCACGGTCTGGGTCTCGACCTATACCAAGGCATTGCAACGCCAATTGCGGCGCGAAAGCCGCCGGGCCTGGCCTCATGCCCGGCCCGACGGCAGCGCGTCCGTGGTGGTGCGCAAGGGGCGCGAAAACTACCTTTGCCTGCTCAATCTGGAGGACGCGCTGCAAGGCGGGTTTACCGGGCGACCGGCGATCCTGGCGCAATTGATCGCGCGCTGGGCGGGCTACACGCAGGATGGCGATATGGTCGGCGGCGATTTGCCTGGCTGGCTCGGCACGCTGTTTCGCCAGCGGGGGATCGCCTCGTTGACCGACCGGCGCGGCGAATGCGTCTATGCCGGGTGCCCGCACTATCGCAAATGCTTCATCGAACGTGCCGCCCGCGCCAGTGCACAGGCCGATCTGGTGATCGCCAATCACGCGCTGGTGATGATCAACGCCGCGCGGGGCAAAGATGTCGCGCAACGCCCGACCCGCATCATCTTTGACGAAGGGCATCACGTTTTCGAGGCCGCCGATTCGACCTTCGCGTCCGATCTGACGGGCGCAGAGGCAATCGAATTGCGCCGCTGGGTGATTGGGCCGGAAAAGGGATCGCGCGGGCGACGGCGCGGCCTGTCTGCCCGCCTGGCCGACGTGGCCAGCTATGACGAGGCCGGCGCCACCGCCATCGCCGCCGCGCGCGAGGCCGCCGAGGCGCTGCCCAGCGACAATTGGCTGCAACGCGTGGTCGAAGGCGTGCCATCGGGCGAGATCGAGCATTTGTTGGCCGCCGTGCGCGCCACCGCCTTTGCCCGCGACGAAAGCGGTGGGCAAGAAGCCGGCTATGGTCTGGAAGCCGAAGCCGCGGCGCTTGATGGCGGATTTATCGAGGCGACGGTTGCGGCCCAAGCGGCGCTGGCCGCGATACGCCTTCCGTTGATGCAGTTGGGCGTCCGATTGGAGGCGATCCTTGCCGATCCGCCGGATTGGCTCGACGGCCAAGGTCGTGCGCGGATCGAGGGCGCGCGGCAATCTTTGGGCTGGCGGGCGGATACGCTGGCTGGATGGGAGGCGTTGCTGGCGCGGCTTGGTGGTGCGGCGGACCCGCAATTCGTCGACTGGTTGGCGGTGGAGCGGTCCGATGGGCGCGAATATGATATGGGGCTGCACCGCCGCTGGGTCGACCCGATGCAGCCGTTTGCCGCCACCGTTCTGGCCGGCGCGCATGGCGTGATGATGACCAGCGCGACACTCCGCGACAGGGCGGGCGATCCCGATGATTGGGATTCGGCGGTGGCGCGGTCGGGCGCTGGCTATCTCGACGTCGCGCCGCAAGTCGCCGGATTCGAAAGCCCGTTCGATTATGCCAATCAGGCCGAGGTGCTGATCGTTACCGATGTGCCAAAGGGCGATATTCCGGCGCTGGCCAATGCCTATGGCCGGTTGATCGCGGCCAGTGGCGGCGGCGCTTTGGGCCTGTTCACCGCGATTCGGCGGTTGCGCGCGGTGCATGGCCGGATTGCCGACCGCATGGCGCGCGATGGGCTGCCGCTCTACGCCCAGCATGTCGATCCGATCGACACCGGCACATTGGTCGATATTTTCCGCGATGATCCACATGCCTCGCTGCTCGGCACCGATGCGTTGCGCGATGGGGTCGATGTTCCCGGCGATTCGCTGCGGTTGGTGATCATGGAACAGGTGCCTTGGCCCAAGCCGTCGATCCTGCACCGCGCCCGCCGATTGGCACACCCGAACGGCGGACAAGCGCATGACGACCGCATCATCCGCGCGCGATTGGCCCAGGCGTTTGGCCGGTTGATCCGAGGGCGCGGCGATCGCGGGCATTTCGTGGTGCTGTCCTCGGCCTTTCCGTCGCGCTTGCTGAGCGCGTTTCCGCCCGGCACGCCGGTTGTGCGGCTGACCCTCGACGAGGCTTTACAACGGGTGGCCATCGGTGTTTCAGGCGCTGCGACGGATATGGTGTCCGCCACTCGAATCGCCCCAGATGGCCAGCCCGGTTGAAACGCAGATGAAAATCCTCGGCCTGTTCCGCCACGCCAAGTCCGATTGGGGCGATGCCCGTGCCCGCGATTTCGATCGCCCGCTCAACGCGCGCGGGCGTCAGGGCGCGCCGATCATGGGTCGCCATATCAGCGCCTATCTGGCGCAGCGCGGCTTGCAATGGGACCGCATTCTGGCCTCACCCGCCGTCCGCGCCGCCGAGACGATCGAGCTAGCAGCGCAAGGCGCAGGGCTGGAGGCGGGGCGCAGTCTGGCGGTCAATTGGGACCGGCGGATCTATCTGGCGAGTTCGGCGTCCCTGCTCGACGTATTGCGGGAACAGGATGACAGCGTCGGGGCGATCATGATGGTCGGGCATAATCCGGGGCTGGAAGATCTGATTTTCGACCTCGTGCCCGATGATGGCAGCAGCCCATTGCGCGATGTCGTCGAAGCCAAATTCCCGACCGCGACCTTTGCGGTGCTGGAAATCGATGTCGATCACTGGGTGGATGTGCGGGAAAATGGCGCGCGGTTGGTGCATCTGATGCGGCCACGCGACCTGGATCCAGCGCTGGGGCCGGAACGGTTCTAAGCTTGCCGGTTGTTTATATCAGGATCTCAAATCGCCAGAGCAGCCACGAGTTGCCCGCGCAGCCTCTGCAAATCGTGCAATATATCACTGTCGGACAGAGCGGCCGCGACGATCGCGGGCCGTTCGGCGGGCGCTGGCGAGGTGGCTTCCACGACGGTCGCCTTGCGCGCCTTTTTGGTGCTAGCTTGTAAAAATAGCCGCGCACCGCGCAACGTATAGCCCTCCCGATGGACCAATCGGTCAATCGTGGCGACCAATTCGACATCTTCCGGGCGGTAATAGCGCCGTCCGCCGGCCCGCTTCACCGGGCTGAGCATCGGGAATTGCTCCTCCCAATACCGCAGCACGTGCGGACGGATGGACAGCGCCTTTGACACTTCGCCGATCGTCCGAAACGCACCGGGTGCCTTTTGGTCGTCGTGAAGGTCTGCAGCGGGCAATTCAGCCGCACTGTCTTGGCGCATGTCCATCGAAATCCTTCGTCCGCGCCGGTCAATCGCCGGCGACACGGTCCTTCAACATCTGGCTGGCGCGGAATGTCAGCACCCGACGGGGGGTGATAGGCACTTCGACGCCGGTTTTGGGGTTGCGACCAACCCGTTCTGATTTGTCCCGCAGCAAAAATGTGCCAAATCCGGAGATCTTCACATTCTCACCCTTGCCCAGAGCGTCGGACATCAAATCAAGTATCGCTTCAACCATCGACAAGGAATCAGTCCGCGACAGACCCAGCTTTCGGTTCATCGCCTCTGCAAGATCTGCTCGCGTCAATGTATTCATGGAGCGCATGTTAGCCCCCTCTGCCCTAAGATTAGCGACCCTCCCGAATCAAGAGGTATCAAATTTGGCGCGAAAGACAATTAAATCCTCGCGATGATCAACGATCTTTACCGATAAGCCCCTCGGCCTATCGCCAAAATCACATGCGAATCAGGCTGGCACCCCATGTAAAGCCGCCGCCCATTGCCTCGATCATGACCAGCTGTCCCGGCTGGATCCGGCCATCACGGACAGCAGCATCCAGCGCTAACGGCACCGATGCGGCCGACGTATTGGCATGATCCTGTACCGTCATCACCACTTTGGCATGCGACATGTTGAGCTTTTTCGCCGTGGCTTCAAGGATCCGGGCATTGGCCTGATGCGGCACCAGCCAATCGATATCATTGGTCGTAAAACCAGCCTCTTCAAGCACTTCGCGCAAAACGCTTGCCAAATTTGTCACCGCATGGCGGAACACTTCACGGCCCTTCATGCGCAATTTGCCGACCGTGCCCGTGGTCGACGGCCCACCATCGACAAACAGCAATTGATTGTGCGCACCATCAGCATGCAACTTGGTCGCCAGAATACCGGGCGATGCAGGATCAGCGCTCTCGCGCGCCTCCAGCACGACAGCGCCAGCGCCATCGCCAAACAGCACACAGGTGCCGCGGTCTTCCCAATCAAGAATGCGGCTGAAAGTTTCGGCGCCGATCACAAGCGCGCGCTTGGCCATGCCTGAACGCAGCATCGAATCGGCAATCCCCACGCCATAGAGGAACCCGGAACACACCGCGGCAACATCAAAGGCGATACCGCCATTGGCGCCGATGGCGTCCTGCACAATGGTTGCGGTGGCGGGAAAGGTCTGATCAGGCGTTGCCGTGGCCAACACGATCAAATCGATCGACGCGCCCGCAATATCCGCCGCGATCAAAGCCGCCCGCGCCGCTTCGATCGCTAGCGATGCAGTGGTTTCGCCCTCGCCCGCCAGATAGCGGTTGCGAATACCGGTGCGCTCCACGATCCATTCGTCGCTGGTGTCGACCCTGGTGGCCAATTCGGCGTTGGACACGGCGTGCTTGGGCAAAGCGCTGCCCGTGCCGATCACAACCGAACGACGGGTCATGGGCTGACCATTCATTGGCCGGCCTCGGACGAAATCTTGCGGGGGGCACGCAGGGAATCGGCCCCAAGACGCGCCAGATCGGCTGCGATACGCTCGGTCAGACTTTCCTCCAACAGCCGCTGGGTCACGCCCACGGCATTGGCCACGCCCAGCACATTCGCGCTGCCATGGCTTTTGACGACGATTCCGTTGAGACCAAGGAACACCGCGCCATTATGATTGTTCGGGTCGAGATGATGTTTCAACAATTCGGTCGCGGGGCGGGAAATCAGGAACCCGATCTTGGACCGCAGCGAACTGGAAAAGGAGCGGCGCAGCAGGTCGCCGACGAAACGGGCGGTACCTTCAACAGCCTTCAACGCGATATTACCGGAAAAACCGTCGGTCACCACAACATCGAAATCACCGCGGCAGATCTTGTCCGCCTCGGTAAAACCGTCAAAGCGCATCGACAGGTTGGCTGCGGCCTCTTTCAGCGTGTGGGCCGCGTCGCGCAGCGACTCCGTGCCCTTCATTTCCTCGGTACCGATATTCAACAATCGGACGCGGGGAACAGGCTGACTATTGGCGATCCGCGCATAGGCGGCGCCCATGATGGCGAACTGCACGAGGTTACGCGCGTCGCATTCCGTATTCGCGCCGAGGTCAAGCATGACGACATCGCTGGCCTGCAACGTCGGCAGAATCGCCGCCAGAGCGGGCCGGTCGATTCCGGGCATGGTGCGCAACGCCAATTTGGCGATCGCCATCATGGCGCCGGTATTGCCACCGCTGATCGCAGCGCCAGCAGAGCCATCTTTCACCGCATGGATCGCCATGCCCATCGATGTGGACCGGGCGCGCCGCAGCGCTTGGCTAGGCCGTTCCTCACCGCTGATGACATCATCGGCGTGGAGGATTTCGGACACGCCACGCAATGCTGCGTGGCGGTCCAAGACCTTCTCTATCTTGACTTGATCACCCACCAACAGGAAGCGCACCTGAGCGTGGCGTGCTTGCGCCATGGCCGCACCAGCGACCATGACTTGCACACCCTCATCACCGCCCATCGCGTCAATGGCGATACGCGGCAAACTCATGGTACAACTACCCCTTGGCCGGGCTAAAAATCAAAGACCGACGGCGATGATCTCACGGCCATTATAATGGCCGCAAGACGGGCAGAGGTTATGCGGGCGCTTCAACTCGCCACAGTTGGAGCATTCGTGGAATGCTGCGACCGTCAACGCATCATGGCTGCGGCGCATGCCACGACGGCTGGGGGAGGTTTTTCGCTTGGGGACAGCCATTGCGGCACCTGTTCCTGAAAAATACGATAACGACGACAAAACCCGCCCGAGTGCGTAAGTTCGCACAGGCGGATGCGAAGCGGGGCCTATAACCAAATTCTCGTGCAACGCAAGCGGGTGCGAGCTAAGCAGCCCACGAAAGATCAAACCCGCGGAGATTTATGACCCTGTTACCGACCAATTTTGGCCCGATTGTGCTGCATACCACGCTATGCCTGACGGCGGCGGCGGCTGTCATCAACTTTTGGCTGGGTATGCGGATTGGCAAGATTCGCATGGCGCACAAGGTTTTTATCGGCGATGGCGGCGATGACTTGCTGATCCGCCGGATGCGCGCGCAAGCCAATTTCATCGAACAGACACCGGTCACACTTATTCTCTTCGCCTTGGTCGAATTGGCAGGTGTCGGGACGGTGGGCTGGACCAGCTGGGGGCTGCCTGTACTGGGCGCCATGTTCATGCTGGGCCGGGTGGCGCACGGATTCGGCATGGATGGCCCGTTCAAGGCGGGGCGCCCGATCGGGATGGCCACAGCCACGCTGACGCAACTGATCCTCATCGTGATTGCGGTGCTGGTCAGCGTCGGGAAATTCTGACCAACACCGCATCAATCAACCGTAACGGCCACCGACAAACGGGTTCGTCAGCATCTCATGACCAAAGGTGCTGCACGGCCCGTGGCCGGGAACAAAGGTCATGTCCTTGCCCAGCGGCCACAGTTTTTCGGTGATCGAATTGAGCAATTGCTGATGATTGCCCTGCGGGAAATCGGTGCGGCCGATCGATCCTTGAAATAACACATCGCCAACAATCGCCAGTCGCGATGGCGCATGCACAAACACCACATGGCCCGGCGTATGCCCCGGACAATGCAGCACATCGAGTGTCAGATCGCCCACCGTCACCGTATCGCCATCGTGCAACCAGCGGTCCGGCTCGAAACTTTCGCCCGCAAGGCCCATCCGCGTGTTTGGGTTATCCAGCCCCTCGATCCAGAATCGGTCGCCTTCGTTGGGCCCCTCGATCGGCACACCCAATTCCTTGGCCAACACGCCGGCAAGCCCGCAATGGTCCATATGCCCGTGGGTAATCAGCATCTTTTCGATATGCACGCCGCGCTTGGCCGCCTCGGCCTTTAGCGTGTCGAGATCGCCGCCTGGATCGACCAGCGCACCGCGCATCGTCTTGGTGCACCAGATCAGCGAACAATTCTGCTGAAAGGCGGTGACCGGGATCAGGTGAATGCGCAAAGGCGGCTCGGCGGGCGAAGTTTTGGTTTCAGACATGTGCGTAAACCTAATGCGCCGCGACCGCCAAAACCAGTGGCCAACTGGCGAATTGTCGATCTATAAATACCCAACTCCTCCGGTAAGGATTATTCGATGCGCCGTTCCGCCCTCTCGCTTGCCGCTCTGGCCGTGACCGCCCTGCCGTTGGCCGCACCTGCCGCGCCAGCGCCCAAGTTGGCCGCAACCAGCTTTGCCAGCCTGACCCCGCCCCCAACGCCCTATGACGAGGCCGCAGACGCGCACAAGGACCTCGCATCCGCCAAGGCAAGGGCCAAGGCGCATCACAAGCTGCTGCTATTGGATCTTGGCGGCAATTGGTGCCCGGATTGCCGGATTTTGGCCGCGACGATGGCGCTGCCCGATCTGGCGCCGTGGGTGCGGCAACATTACGAGGTCGTGATGGTCGACGTCGGCCGCTATACCAAGAACCTCGACATTTCGGCGGCCTATGGCATTGATCGGCCCAAAGGCGTGCCGGCGATTTTCATCATTGATCCGCGCACGAACCGGTTGATCAACGACGGCCATGTGACCGCCCTGTCCGATGCCCGATCGATGAGCCCGCAGGCCTTGGCCGACTGGCTGGCGCAATGGACGAAGTGATCTTGACCGGCGCGCGCGCCTAGAGCCGCCCGCCCTTCCACACCACCCGGCCGATGACCGCGACATCATCGCGGCCAAGGTCGATCGGGCGATAGGCCGGGTTGTCGCTAATCAAGCCGACCCGGCCCGGCCGCCCCAGATCGACGCGCTTGACCAACAAGCCATCGCCCACCCGCACCACATGGATACCATCGCGCAACGGGCGCGGCGATCGATCGACAAGGATCTCGTCGCCATCGCGCAAGGTCGGTTCCATCGAATCACCCGCCACCGCGATGGCGCTCAGCATGGCGGGGTCCAGCCCCATGCCGCGCAACCACCCCTGCGAAAAACGGAACGCGCCGATGGCCAATTCGCCGCCATCCACCGCGCCGGGCCCGGCAGAAGCATCCAGCCCGAGGCGCGGCACATCGACCCAATCGGGCCGCAAGGATTTTCCCCGCGCAGAATAGGATTTTTCCTCTATCGATACGGAATTACCCTCGGTGAGCAGCGCCTCGTCCACCCCGAAGAATCGCGCCAGCAATCCCCGGTCATGTTCTTCCAGCCGGCGCGGGCTGCCTTTGCGAACGAATTGCTGTAAATAGCTGGTATTTCGCCCAATTAGTGCCGATAGCGCCGCCAGGCTGACGCCGCGTTCGGTTGATAGCCGCAAGAGATTGGCGCGTGTATCGGTGGTTTCCATGCTTTGCACATTACCATAGGAAATTTCCTAGACAAGTAGGAAACCATATGAGAACAAAATAGCAACTCGTACCGCCGAGTCGGCATGGAGGGGCAAAGTGCTGTTACGTCAGATCGAACAATTCCTACGCGAAACAGGCATGGCCTGGACGCGATTCGGGCGGATCGTCGCCCATGATCCACGGCTGGTCGCCGACATGCGCAACGGGCGTGAACCGCGCCCAGACCTTGCCATCCGCATCCAACATTTCATCAAGACCCACATGGAGAACCCCCATGCGCTTTGACTTTCGCCACGATGCCGATCACGTTTCGCTGTTCGGTCCGACCCACCGCTCGCGTGGGGCCGAAGCCGGCGCGCCAAAGATGCGCCAGCGCCACCCTTCGCTGCAAGTGTTGCACGATGTGCTGATCCTGGCGGGCGAACATGCCGAATTGATCTGCCACGCCGAACGCCCCTGGGCGAGCGCGACCTTTGCCGGCGCCCGGCACAGCTTCACCATCCTGTTCAACGGCACGGTGGGCGCAGCGGCGGCAGACGCCTTTACGGCCGCCCTGCCCGACCACGAATTCGCCATCCGCGGGCAATTGGTGGCCGATGCCGCCGTCACCGAGGTGACGCATGTGATGACGCCCACCGAACGGGTGGTGATCGAGGCCGACCTGCTGCTGCTCGAGGATTGCTGAGCCAGAACCGCTGGGCGAGGATCAGTCGCCCAGCTTCCAATCCCAGCCGAGCGGATCGCCGTCCATCACTTCGACGCCTTGGCTTGCGAGTTCATCGCGCAAGGCGTCGGAGCGGGCAAAATCCTTGGCCGCGCGGGCGTCCTTGCGGGCGGCCAGCGTGGCGTCGATTTCGGCCTCGGTGATGGTCGCGGATTTCGGGCGGAGGCGGAGGTCGGTGCGCGTGAGGTTGAGCAAGTCGAGGCCGAGGACGGCATCCATCGCCTCAATCAACCTCAAACGATCTTGGATGGGGGCCATCGTATCCAACAAAGAGTCCAACT
>CAIOKP010000287.1 GCA_903858875.1 uncultured Sphingomonadales bacterium | reverse complement strand
CGCCGGTTTTCGCCGCTGCCCTGCTGCCCAGAAAGCCGATCCGACCTGCCACAGCAACAGGCCCAAGCCCAGCGCCGCCAGCCCGATCAGGATCATCTGCAGTACGGGCCACGACAGGCCCAGCGCACGACCAACCGGGCCGAACACCGCCTTGAGGAACCGTGCAAAGGCGGCCAGCCATTCGGGCGGTGGCGGTTGATGCCAGTCGCCAACGGGGGCAAATTGCAGATCGCGGGCGCCATGCACCGCCTGCCAATCGGCAGCGGGATGGGGGCTGAGGGAAGGTCCGCTGCCCTGAATTGCCGATGGCCCTGCCATTATTGCGCACCGCCCCCGCTTCGTCACCCATGGGGATGACATGGTAGCGGTAGGCTGGCAAGGCTCGCCGATGGGCTGCGGCTCTGGGATTGCCCCCTGACGCGCTATCCGCGTGGGCGCGATTGGGGATAGCAGCCGAGCAGGCGCAAATCCTTGGTGAAGAAGGCGGCCTCCTCCAGCGCATTGTCGACCAGCGGATCGCCAGGTACGCCGACTATATCCAGATAGAACCGCGTCGCGGCGAAGCTCGCGCCCTTTTGGTAGGATTCCAGCTTGGTCATATTGACGCCATTGGTCGCAAACCCGCCCAGCGCCTTGTACAGCGCGGCGGGAATATTGCGCACCTCGAAGATCAGCGTGGTCATCGCCACCGTATCGCGCAACGTATCAGGATCGAGCGGCGCGCGGGCCAGCACGACAAAGCGCGTGGTATTATCGGCGGCATCCTCGACATTATGTTCGACGATATCGAGCCCGTACAATTGGGCGGCGAGCGCCGGGGCAATGGCGGCGGCCTGTGGGTCGCCCATGTCCTTGACGAAAGCCGCAGCGCCCGCGGTGTCCGCATAGGCCATCGGCACGATATTTCGCGTGCGAAGGAAATGCCGTGATTGGCCGAGCGCCTGTGGATGCGAATAGGCGGCGGCGAACGGCCCCGTCGCGCCGGGTAGCGCCATCAGCGCATGTTCGATTGATAAAAAATGTTCGCCCACAATCGACAAGCCGCTTTCGGGCAGCAGAAAATGCATGTCGGCGACGCGGCCATGTTGCGAATTTTCGATCGGAATAATGGCGCGATCCGCCCGCCCCTCTTTCACCGCGTCCAGCGCGTCTTCAAAGCTGAAACAGGGCAAAGGCGCGCAATTCGGCGCATATTCGACCGCCGCGCGGTGCGAATTGCACCCCGGCGCACCCTGAAACGCCATGGCGAGCGCTGGGTTCGATTGGGCAACGGCGGTCAACGAATTGACCTGGATCAGAGCGGGGTCAGGATAGCTGTGCATAGCGGTTCCGCGCTTAGGCTGCCATTCGCTGTCCGGCAATGGCTCTTGCGCTTGTGTGAGCCGCTCTCTACACCATGCGGCAAAAGATCATTGGCTATAATTCGGGACGGGGCAGATTGATGAGCGGTCGTTTCAATACTATCGCGGGTTGGGTGTTGGGTTCGGGCATTGTTGCCCTCGGCCTTTCCAGCCTGAGCGGGCATTATTTTCGCGCTGACAAGGACAATCGTCCGCAAACCATGGGCTATGCCATTGCTGGCGTGGCCGGTGACAAGGGCGCTGCGGCTGGACCCACGATCGAGGCGTTGTTGGCCAAGGCCGACCCGGCGCAGGGCGAAAAGGTGTTCCAGAAATGCGCCTCGTGCCATACCGCCAACCAGGGCGGCGCGGCGGGCATTGGTCCCAACCTTTATGCCATTTTGGGCGATGACATTGGCAAGGGGCGCGGTGGTTTCGCCTTCTCCGATGCGCTCAGCAAAAAGGGCGGCAAGTGGGACTTTGCGGCGCTCAACGCTTGGCTGACCAGCCCACGTGCCTTTGCCGACGGGACCAAGATGACCTTCGCCGGGCTGGATTCGGCCGAAGATCGCGCCGCGGTCATGGCCTATCTCAACAAGCAGGGTT
>CAIOKP010000286.1 GCA_903858875.1 uncultured Sphingomonadales bacterium | reverse complement strand
GCCCCCGGCGGCCGCCTGATCGCCCGCCTGACGCCGGCCGGCGACGGCACCCACGCCGGCGCGGGCGCACTGACGCCGACGCAGCGTTGCACCGGCGCGGTGGATCGGCTGTGGCTGCGCTGGACCGGGCCGCTGGGCTTGGGTGCGCGGCAGGCGACCCGCGATGTCGATGCCGCGATCCGCGTCTTGCCCAATGTCACCGCGCTCCGCTCGCCCAGCCTGCAGGCGTTCCTCCGCGACAGCGAATTTGGCCTGATTGCCCGACGATGGCGCGGCGAGGGCACGGTTTTCGAAACCCTGTCCGAATACCAGTCCGGCATGGAACGCCGCCGCATCGACTGGAAAGTCTCGGCCCGCCACGCGCATCTCTATGCCAAGGAATATGAGGCCGAACGCAATAACCAGATCGTCTTTGCGATCGATTGCGGGCAGGCGATGTGCGAACTGGTCGCGGGCCTGCCCCGGCTCGACCGCGCGGTATCAGCGGCGCTGACCACCGGATGGGTCGCGGTAAAGGGCGGCGACAAGGTCGCGCTTTTCGGCTTTGCGGCAAATGTCGTGCTGTCCACCCCTTTCGTCCAAGACACGCGCGACTTTCACCGCTTGCGCAGCGCGGCGGCGGGCCTCGATTACGCCGCGCGCGAACCCAATTTCACCCTCGCGCTGGCCACCCTCGCCCAAAGGTTGCAGCGCCGGTCGCTGATTGTCGTATTTTCCGATTTCACCGACCCGACCAGCGCTGAATTGATGGTCGAATCGATCGGCCGACTGGTCGCGCGCCACCGCGTGGTGTTCGTGACGATGCGCGATGCCGAACTGGACAGCATGGCCGCCGATATGCCCGACACAATCGACGCGCTGGCCATGGCGGTGACGGCCGATACGCTGCTCCGCCAACGGGCGCTGGTCACCCGCCGGTTGCGCGCGCTGGGCGTCGATGTGGTCGAGGCGCCGCATGAGGCCATGGGCATGCGGTTGCTCGACGCCTATCTGGCGATCAAGGGGCGGGGTGGGATCGGATGACCGACATGCCAGCCAAACCCGGCCTGATCACCGGCCTGCGCGCCCGATTTTCGCGCCATGCCGAGGCACAAGCCGGCGAGATCGCCGCCGCCGCGCTGCGCTCCGACCGGTTTCGCGCCGCGCGGGAGAGCGATTGGCAACGGTTGGAAACCATCGTCACCGCGATGGAAAAGGGCCGCCTGCGCCGCCTGTCCGACGCCGATGTGCTCGACCTGCCGGTGCTGTACCGTACTGTGGCGTCCAGCCTGTCGGTCGCGCGCGAAACCTCGCTCGATGCCGCGACGCTCGCCTATCTGGAATCGCTGGTGCAGCGCGCATGGTTCCTCGTCTATGGTCCGCGCACCGGGTTTGGCGGCTGGCTGCGCGGTTTTTTCGGCGGCGGGTGGAGCCGGTCCGTCCGCGCGATCCGGGCCGACATTCTGATCGCGCTGGCGCTGATGGTGGCGGGCGCCTGCGTCGGCTGGCTGTTGGTCGCGCATGATCCGCAATGGTACGCGGCCCTAGTCAGCGGCGAGACGGAGCGGGTGCCGGGCGCCAGCCGCGCCGCGCTGCAAGCCACTTTGTTCGGCCATGACAAGGACGGCGCCTTCGCCGCCTTTGCCGCCTATCTGTTCGGCCATAACGCCCAGATTTCGCTCCTCTGCTACGCGCTCGGCTTTGCGCTGGGCGTGCCGACGCTGCTGTTGCTGGTGCAGAATACTGGCAATCTGGGCGCGATGCTGTGGCTGTTTCATGGCCAAGGCCTGTTGTTCGATTTCGTCGGCTGGCTGTCGATCCATGGCACGACAGAGCTGTTCGCGATATTGCTGGCGGGGGCGGCGGGGATCCATGTCGGGCGGGCGATGGCCTTTCCGGGCGATGCCTCTGTGCTCGATGCGCTGGGCGCGGCGGGGCGGCGAACAGCGCCGGTGGTACTGGGCGTCGTGCTGATGCTGGTGGTCGCCGGGATGCTCGAAGGGTTCGCGCGGCAATTGATCCAATCGACCCCGGCACGGCTGGGTGTGGGTGGCGGCATGCTGGTGTTCTGGCTCAATTATTTCTTTGTGTTCGGTCGCAGGGGCAAACGCGCGTGACGCCGGCCTCAGACCCCCGCCAACGCACCATCCTGACGCCTGAAGGCCTCGCGCTGACCTTTACCCTCGCCAGCCGGGGGGCGCGGCTGGGCGCGCTCCTGCTCGACCTCGCCGCCATCGCGCTGGT
>CAIOKP010000285.1 GCA_903858875.1 uncultured Sphingomonadales bacterium | reverse complement strand
TGGATTGTGTGGTAATGCCCGACGACTGGCACGCAAGGTTTTCGTGTACCGGGCGCAGCTATATCTACCGCATCGTCAACCGCCGAGCGCCTTTGACCATCGATGCCAACCGGGCATGGCATGTCACCAAGCCGCTGGACGTCGACGCCATGCACCGCGCGGCGCAAATGCTGGTCGGCACCCACGATTTCACGACCTTTCGCTCGATCCATTGCCAGTCGAAAAGCCCGATCAAGACGCTCGACCAACTGGACGTGCGGCGCGACGGCGATGCGGTGATTATCGAAACCGCCGCGCGGTCATATCTGCAACATCAGGTGCGATCGATGGTCGGCTGTCTGGCGCTGGTCGGCCTTGGCCGCTGGCGCGAGGAGCGGGTGGGCGATGTGCTGGCCGCCTGCGACCGGACGCGACTGGGGCTGAATGCGCCGGCGTCGGGGTTATATTTCAACCGGGCGGTGTATCCGTAAAGGGGTTTAAGGTGCGAGGGCCATCGCCCCCCGCACCTTATCCTGATGCGATCAAACTTTCCCCACCACGCTCTCCGGCAACTCGGTACCAAACACGCGTTGGTAATATTCCGCGACCAGCATCCGCTCGGTCTCGTCACACTTGTTCAAAAACGACAGGCGGAAGGCAAAGCCAGCGTCCTTGAAGATCTCGGTATTCTGCGCCCAGGTGATGACCGAACGCGGGCTCATCACGGTCGAGATATCGCCGTTGATAAAGCCCTGCCGCGTCAGATCGGCGACCTTGACCATGTCGGACACGGTCTTGGCGGGAATACTGGCGACCTTTTTGGCGACGATGTCGGCTTCGACCTCATGCGGCAGATAGTTCAGCCCGACCACGATGTTCCAACGGTCCATCTGGCCTTGGTTGATCGCCTGCGTCCCGTGATACAGCCCGCTGGTATCGCCCAGGCCAACCGTATTGGCCGTGGCGAACAGGCGGAACCACTTCGACGGGCGGATCACGCGGTTTTGATCGAGCAGCGTCAGCTTGCCCTCGGTTTCCAGCACGCGCTGGATCACGAACATCACATCAGGGCGCCCAGCGTCATATTCGTCGAACACCAACGCCGTTGGCGTCTGCAACGCCCAAGGCAACAGGCCTTCGCGGAATTCGGTGATCTGCTTGCCATCTTTCAACACGATGGCATCGCGCCCGATCAAATCGATCCGGCTGATATGCGCATCAAGGTTGATCCGGATGCATGGCCAGTTCAGCCGCGCCGCGACCTGTTCGATGTGGGTCGATTTACCGGTGCCGTGATACCCCTGCACCATCACCCGACGATTGAAGGCAAAGCCTGCAAGGATCGCCAGCGTCGTGTCCGGATCGAACACATAGGTGTCATCGCGGTCGGGCACACGCTCGTCCGCAACGGAGAAGGCTGGCACCTTCATGTCGATGTTGATGCCGAACACGGTCCGCACATCCACCTCTATATCGGGGGCGGACAGGATGGTGGTCGAACGGCTGTCGGGCTGGATGTCTGGAATGTCGGTCATTGTGGAAATCAACTATACGTTGGCCATCGCGGCTGCAATATGTTTGCGAGGCCGAATTGACAGGCTTGGGGAGAATTCAGGATGTTGGTTTTCGGCGCATTATTGTCACCGTATGTTCGCAAGGTTTGTGTGGCGGCGGCGGAAAAGGGTCTGGACTATCAACTCAAGATTTCCCGCCCGCGCGATCCCGACCCCGATTTTCTCATCGCCAGCCCGTTTGGCAAGATCCCGGCGATCAAGGATGGCGATTTCACCCTGTGTGATTCGACAGCGATTCTGGCCTATCTCGACGCCAAACATCCCGCCCCCCGGCTGATCCCGGCCGACGCAGAACCCGCTGGCCGGGCGATGTGGTTTGATGAATATGCCGACACGATTGTCGGCCATTCGGGGTTGAAAGTGTTGTTCAACCGCTTTGTTGGACCAAAACTCTTCAAGGTTCCGGGTAATGAAGCCATCGCCGAACAGGGCATGGCCGAACTGCCCGCTATCTGGGCCTATCTCGAAGGCGTTGCGCCGGCGGAGGGCTGGCTGGCTGGCGCGACTTTCTCCATTGGCGATATCGCGGTGGCCAGCATGATCCGCTCGCTCGCCTATGTCAGCGCCGCCCCCGATGCGGCGGCCTATCCCGCCATCGCCGCCTGGTACGCCCGCGTTTGCGCCCGCCCCGCATGGCGCCTCGTCGCCGAACAGGAGGCCGCAACCACCCCGCGCACCGACAAACCATAAATACGCCCGGCCACTTTCGTGGAACGCCCCGTTTGGACCCAACATTGATGGAAGGATTTTCCCCATGACAAAGCTGCACGGCGCTTGGATCTGGTACGAATTGATGACCTCCGATGCCCCACATGCCAAGGCGTTTTACGAAGCGGTGGTGGGCTGGACGATCCACTTGGGCACGCAGGCGCCACTGCATTACGGCATGATCGGCAATGCCGATGGCACGATGACGGGCGGCGTTTTGCCGATAACCGACGAAATGGCGGCCAACGGCGCGCGCCCCGCATGGGTCGGCTATATCGGCACCGACAATGTCGAGGCCACCATCGCCAGCGTCGAGGCCCATGGCGGACGGTTGCTGATGCCCGTTATGGAAATCAACGAAGGCCGCTTTGCGATGGTCGCCGATTGCTGCGGCGCCAGCTTTTATCTGATGACACCAAAGGGCGCGCAGGCCACGAGCACATCGTGGTCGCCCTCGATGATTGGCCGGTGTGGCTGGAACGAATTACAGGCCGGCAATTTCGCCGCCGCGCAGGCATTCTATACTGGCGTGTTTGACTGGGAATTGGCCGGGTCGATGGATATGGGCGAATTGGGCGCCTACCAATTTCTGGCCAAGGATGGCCAAACCTTTGGCGCGATGATGCAAAAAGCACCGCATACGCCCACGGCTGCTTGGAATTTTTATTTCCGCGTGGCCAATATCGATGATGCCGCCGCCGCGGTCATCACCCATGCCGGGCACGTGTTGCACGGCCCGGTTCAGGTGCCGGGTGGTGATTGGATCCTGAACGGGGTGGACCCACAGGGCGCACCGTTCAGTCTGGTCGGCGCCAAGGGCGGCTTGATCGCCGGATAGGGCGCCGGATGAACGTGATCGGCACCGGCCTTGCCATGACGCAGCCGTCAGGCGAGGCCCGGCACCTTTCGCAGCAATTGGTAGGCCTCGACCACCTCTTGCAATCGCGATTCGTGGGCGCGATCACCACCGTTACGGTCCGGATGATAGCGGTGGAGCAGGTCGGAATAGCGTTGCCGCAACGCCCGCCGGTCGGTGGTGATATCCAAGCCCAGCACATCGAGCGCTTTGCGTTCCTCTGGGCTGGCGACGCGCCCATCGGGCCAGGACACCGGGCGCAGCGCCTCGGCCCGCTTGCGCGCGCGCTGGCTGATCGCGTCAAGCGGATCGGTGAAATCGCCCCAGCGCGGCGCCGAATCGATCCCAGCGGTCGGACGAAACGCGCGGGCCTCGCTTTCCCACCCGTGGATCGGCGATTGCGCCGCCCAGATCTGTTCGGGGCTCATGCCGGCAAAATAATCATATCCCGCATTGAACGCCCGGATATGATCGAGGCAAAACCAGCGATAATCGCCCGGCCCATCGAAGCCGGGCGCCCGAATACCCGGCGCGCGAAATTCGCCCGCCTGATCGCAACCGGGCCAATCGCAGGCACGCTGGGCGTCCCTGATCCGGCCATGAAATCTATCCTGAACCATCGTTTCCTCATTACGGGCAAATCGGCTAGAGCAAAAATTCACGAAGAGGAACAGGCATGACCGGCCCGATCGCAACTGAAATTCACGATTTGCTGACCGCCGCTTTTGCGCCGACGCGATTACACATCCTCAATGATTCCGCCCAGCACGCCGGCCATATCGGCCACGATGGCAGCGGCGAATCGCATTTCACCATTGTCATCGAAAGCTCGGCCTTTGCTGGCGTGTCGCGGGTGGCGCGGCAACGGCTCGTCAATGCCGCGCTCGGCGATATTCCCGGTGGGCGGGTTCATGCCATGGCGATCCGGGCCAGCGCACCGGGCGAATAACACGACGACACACGGCGCGACACACCCCCGCAAAGGAGAGACGAGATGCTGAGTGCACTATCGGGTTTCGGACTGGTTCTGATCTTTGTCTTCCTCGTGCTGGCGCTGCAAAGCTTTGGCATCAATCAGGAATATCAGCGCGGTGTGGTGTTCCGCCTCGGCCGGCTGACCGCCAGCAAGGGGCCGGGTCTGTTCTGGCTGGTACCGATAATCGACCGCGTGGTGAAGGTGGACCTACGGGTCGTGACCTTTGCGCTGGCGACGCAGGAAACCGTGACGCGCGACGGCGTGGCGGTACGGGTCAATGCGGTGTTGTGGTATCGCGCGATCGATCCGGTCAAAGTCGTCACCACCGTCGTCAATTGGCAAAGCGCGGTGATCCAAGCCGCCGAGACGGGCATGCGCGACGCCATCGGCCAATCCGACCTCGATCAGATGTTAAAGGAACGCACCTCGATCAACACGCGGCTACTGACCTTGCTCGAGGCGACCTGTGCGCAATGGGGCGTCGCGGTCGATGCGGTGGAGATCAAGGATCTCGACATCCCCGAACAGATGCAGCGCGCCATCGCGCGCGAGGCCGAGGCCATCCGCGAAAAGCGCGCCCGCATCATCAAGGCCGAGGGCGAGGAAGAAGCCTCGCGCAAGCTGGCGCAGGCGGCCAAGATCATTGGCGAAGTGCCCGGCGCGCTCGAATTGCGCCGGTTGCAAACGCTGTCCGAGATCGGCGTCGAGCATAATTCCACCATCGTCGCGATGTTCCCCACCGAATTGCTCGAAGCGGCGCGGCGCATTGCCGAGAAATAAGTTCTGATGACCGATCTGAAACGCGTGGCGCTGGCCAATGGGATCGAACTGGATGTGTGGGACAGCGGGCCGGTCGCGGCCCCTGCCCTGATCTTCCTCCACGGTTTTCCCGAAAGCCATCGCACGTGGCGGCACCAGATCGCCCACCTGTCGCCGCGCTTGCGCTGCATCGCGCCGGACCAGCGAGGCTATGGCGGATCGTCGAAACCAGCGCCCGTCGCCAGTTACGTGCCAGAGCGGTTGGTGGAGGATGTATTCCTGCTGGCCGACTCGCTGGGTGTGGCCGATTTCACGGTGATCGGCCATGATTGGGGCGGCATGGTCGCTTGGGGCGTCGCGGCGGCGGGCGCTGGCCGCGTGACGCGTGCGGTGATCGCCAATGCGCCGCATCCAGCGCTGTTCCAACGCCTGCTCCACACCGACCCGGCCCAACGCGCCGCCAGCCAGTACATCACCCTGTTTCGCCAACCCAGCATCGACGCCCAAGTGGCGAAACACGGCTTGGCCCCGGTCCTGTTACAGGCGTTTGGCGACGGAGCCCTGCGCGCGATGAGCGCCGAGGAGCGTCAGGCCCTGCTGACCCGCTGGCGCGATCCGGCAGGCGCGATGGCGATGCTGGGCTGGTATCGCGCCAGCCCGATGGTCGTCCCGGCGCCAGATGCGCCCATCACCTCGCCCGCGCCTGTCACGCCGCCGCGCCTGACCATACCGGTGCAAGTGATCTGGGGCATGGCGGACACCGCGCTCTTGCCCGCCAATCTCGACGGTCTGGACGATTTCGTGGATGACCTCACTATCGTCCGCTTGCCCCACGTCGGGCATTTCAGCCCCTGGGCCGCGCCAGAGGCGGTCAATGCCGCGCTGGATGCCTTTCTGCCTTAATCGCCCCGCCATTCGACCCACGCGCCATGCGCATGTGCCGCGCCTAACAGCACCGCTTGCTCGCCCCCTGGCCAAAACCGCACCTGCAATTCATGCGCAAACGTCGCCCGGTTGGTCTCCAGCATCACCCAAGCCAGCGGCCGCTCCGCCGTCGCGCGGGCGCCCGCCGCCGCCATTGCCGCCTCGATCCGGGCGCGGCCCGCGGGCGGTAGATATTGCCAGACGATCGAATGGTATAGCACCCGCGCCACGCCTGCCGCCTGCGGCTGTGCCAAGCGCGTTTCGACCCAATCGGCCGCATCGGCACAGGTCAATCGCGGCGGCAGCGCCTTGGCCAGCGCGATCACGGCCTCGAGGCGCGCCAACCGTTCCACATTTTCCGCCCAGACATAGGCGCGCAATCGCATCGCCTGTGCCGGATCAGCAAGGTCGATCGGCGCCCGGTCGCAACCCTCAATATGCACGATCTCGATGGGATTGTCCGGCGGCGGCGCCCCGCGCCATTCGGGGCGGATCACCACTGGCGATTCAGTTGGTCCCGCGCACACGCCGCCCAAATCATAGCGATACCGCTCGATCATCGTGTTGGCGCCCGCACTCGCGCCAATCTCATTGAGTTCAAACCGCCCCCCCACCCGGCCCGACAGCCACAATAGGCCGGCCATGATCGCCCCCGATCGCCCGGCCTCATTGGTCTGTGGCGGACCGTTAAACCACGGCAACAGCGCCGCATCATGCGCCTGCACCACCTCGGCGATGATCGCATCGACCGCCGCTTGCTCTGTCACCTCGCCGCAATAGACCGGCCCCAACCGATCATCCGCCCCGGTCAGGAACAGGTAACGCACGCCGCCTGCCAACCGCAACGGCATCGCATCTTCCAAACGCAACCCCGGCCAATCGCGCATCCGCGCCGCGACTTGTGTTGCCCCTGCCGCCAAAGGTACAAACGCCCGCAACACGCGGGCGGTCAACGGGGCGCTATTGCGCTCGCAATGGGTCGCCTGCCAGTCCAACGCCTGAACGACAGGGACGATTTCCATGATCGGAACACTGATAGCCATAGCAGTTGCCCTTTTTGCCCATGCGACGTAATGCCGCGCCCATGTCTGACACGCACTCACGCCCCCTCACCTTCGCGATCCCCAAGGGGCGCATCCTTGACGAAGCGCTGCCGCTGATGGCGCGCGCCGGTGTCGTGCCCGATGCGGAGTTCCACGACAAGAAGTCGCGCGCCCTGTCCTTTGCCTGCGAAGGGTCGGACATGCGGTTGATCCGCGTGCGCGCCTTTGATGTGGCGACCTTTGTCGCGCATGGCGCGGCGCAGGCGGGCATTGTCGGGTCCGACGTGGTGGAGGAATTCGCCTATGCCGACCTCTATGCGCCGGTCGATCTCGACATCGGCCATTGCCGCCTGTCGGTGGCGGAACCGGTCGACACCGACGCCGCACAGACCGCCACTGCCAGCCACCTGCGCGTCGCCAGCAAATATCCCAACCTGACCCGCCGCCATTTTGAGCGGCAGGGCATTCAGGCCGAAGTCGTCAAGTTGAACGGTGCGATGGAATTGGCGCCCTTGCTCGGCCTGTCGGGGCGGATTGTCGATCTGGTGTCCACCGGGCGTACGCTGAAAGAAAACGGGTTGCGTGAAACAGACATCATCATGCCCATTTCGGCCCGGTTGATCGTCAACCGCGCGGCGCTGAAAACCGACCCCCGCGTGGGTGAGTTGGTCGAGCGGTTTCGCGCGATGGTGGCGGGCATGGCGGCATGATCCGCCTGACCACCCGCGAAAATGGCTTTGCCGAGGCCTTTGCCCGCATCGTGGCCGACCGGCGCGAAAGCGACAGCGGAGTCGCCGGCGATGTGACCGAAATTCTGGCCGATGTGCGCGCGCGGGGCGATGCGGCCTTGGCCGACTACACGGCGCGGTTTGACGGCCATACGCTCGATACCGAGGCTGATTGGCGCATCGCGCCCGCCGATTGCAAGGCCGCATTTGACGCGCTGGCGCCCGATCTGCGCGCCGCGCTGGAATTGGCCGCGAGCCGCATCGCCGCCTATCACGCCGCGCAAAAGCCAGAGAATCGCGATGCCACCGACGCGCAAGGCGTCCGGCTGGGGGCGATCTGGCGGCCGGTCGATGCGGCGGGCCTGTATGTCCCCGGCGGCCGCGCGGCCTATCCGTCGTCGCTGTTGATGAACGCCATACCGGCCAAGGTTGCAGGGGTCGAACGCCTCGTCGTCGTAACGCCCACCCCGCGTGGCCAAGTCAATGCGTTGGTGCTGGCCGCCGCCCATCTGGCCGGGGTGGACGAAATCTGGCGTGTGGGCGGCGCTCACGCTGTCGGCGCGCTGGCCTATGGCACCGATCGGATACAGCCCGTCGATGTCATCACCGGCCCCGGCAACGCCTATGTGGCCGAGGCCAAGCGGCAATTGTTCGGCGTCGTCGGCATCGACATGGTGGCTGGCCCGTCGGAAATTCTGGTCATCGCCGATGGTGCCAACGACCCGGTTTGGATCGCCGCCGATTTGCTGAGCCAGGCCGAGCATGACCCTGTCGCACAATCGATCCTGATCACCGACGACGCCGATTTTGCCGATGCGGTCATCGCGGCGGTCGAAAGCGAGCTGACCATGCTGGCCACACAGGCCACCGCGCGGGCGAGCTGGGACAATTATGGCGTGGTGATCGTGGTCGACGATCTCGCCACCGACGCGCCAGCGCTCGCAAACGCCTTGGCCGCCGAGCATGTCGAGATCGCCACCGACGATCCGCAGGCGATCTTTGACACGATCCGCCACGCCGGGTCCGCCTTCCTCGGCCGCCATACGCCAGAGGCGATCGGCGATTATGTCGCCGGGCCAAACCACGTGTTGCCTACCGGGCGCCGGGCGCGCTTTGCCTCTGGCCTGTCGGTGCTTGATTTTATGAAGCGTACCAGCTTTCTCCAACTCGATGCCGCCGCGCTTGCCGCGATCGGCCCTGCCGCCGTGGCGCTGGCCGATGCCGAAGGGCTGCCCGCCCATGGCCGCTCGGTTTCCGTGCGGCTTGGACAATAAGGATTTTTATGATGAGCCCCCGTTCCAACCCTAATGCCAAGGGCCTAGCCCGATCCGCCGCCCGGCTCGCCGCTGTGCAGGCGCTGTATCAGCATCAGATGGAGGGCACCGCCCTGCCGATGCTGCTCGACGAATTTCACCGCCATCGGTTGGGCGCGGAAATTGAGGATATGCAGTTCCTCAATGCCGAAACGGCGTTTTTTGACGATATCGTCAAGGGCGTGCTGGCCCGCGCCGACGAGATCGATGCCCGAGTTTCCGAAAAGCTGGCCGAGGGCTGGCGGCTCGAACGGCTCGACAAGACGATGGTCCAGATCCTGCGCGCCGGCACCTATGAATTGGTCGCCCGTGCCGATATCTCGACGCCGACCGTCATCACCGAATATGTCGATGTCGCCCACGCCTTTTTTGATGACCGGGAAGCCAAGTTCGTCAATGGCGTGCTGGACGCCGTGGCGAAGGCGGTTCGGTAAAACGCGCCGCCGATATTGACCGGCGAATTTGCCTTTATTGCCGCGTTGCGCGCGCTGGCAAGTGATCCGGCGGCGCGCGGGCTGAACGATGATTGCGCCGTGTTGCCGTTTGGCGGCGAGGTGCTGGTGCTGACCCATGACATGATGGTCGCGGGCCTCCATTTCCTGCCCGATCAGGATCCCGCCGATGTCGCGTGGAAACTGGTCGCCACCAACCTGTCGGACCTCGCCGCAAAGGGCGCGGCGCCGGTCGGTGTGCTGCTCGGCTATCAGTTGACGGGTGGGCGGTTCGCGGGCGGCGAGGAACCGTTTGTCGCCGGGCTGCGCGCTGCGCTGGCGCACTATCGCGTGCCGTTGCTGGGCGGCGATACGGTGGGCGCGTCGGCCATCCCCAACGCACCGCAAGCGCTTGGCCTGACCGCGATTGGCCGCGCCACCCATACGCCCGTGCCGGGACGCGATGGGGCGATTGCGGGCGATGCGCTGTATATCACCGGCCCCGTCGGCGCCGCGATGATCGGGCTGGAAGCCATGCGCGCCGGTGCCACTAACCCTGCGCGCGCGCCCAAGTTGACCGAGGCCTATCGCCGCCCTGTGGCGCTGCTGGCCGAAGGGATCGCGCTGGCGCCGCATGTGCATGCGATGATGGATGTGTCGGACGGGGTGCTGCTCGACGCCCGTCGCATGGCCGTGGCCAGCGGCGTTACCATCGCCATCGACAGCGCCGCCGTGCCGATTGCCACGCCTGAACATCGCCGGGCCGAGGCCCTGCGCTGGGGCGATGATTACCAACTGTTGTTTGCCGCGCCCGCCAATGCCCAGCTGCCTGTTGCGGTAACGCGGATCGGCACAGTGCTGGCGCAAGGGGCCGTGCCGCTACTGCTTGACGGCGCGGTGCCTTTGGGTGGTCCGCTGGGCTATACCCACTAAATCCAGCGGCCCCGGATCACCGTTTGCCATCCCCATGGCACGCCGATCACCAACCCTACCGCAATCCGGCTGAGGCCAAACGGCCCGCCGATCTGCCACACCGCCATGATCTGCGCGATCAAGGGCGCGATAAAGCCGATGCCAAAGACCAGCGGCATCCAGTGGAACATCTGTTTCACAACGCTCTGCACAGGGCTGGCCCTCCGTCGTTCACAGCGGCGACACATCGACGCCGCGCGCCTTCAGAATATCGCGCATCGCGGCATAGGCGGGCTTTGTCCGGTGGTTCGGGATGCCGGGATACAGGTGATGGATCACATGATATTGCATCCCCATCGACAGCACATGGCCCAGCCGGCTTTTGAAAACATGGGTATTTTCATACCGCCCAATCTTGCCCTGCCGCGGATGATGCGGCGCCCAACTGAGAAAAAAGCGGATATAGGACAGGCCGATATGGCGCGGCAGCCACCAGATCAGCGCGACCTCAATCGCGTAGCCCCGCCACGCCATGCCAAACAGCACGCCCATGAATACCAGTTGCAACACCATGGTTTCGGCCAAAGCGCGCCGCGCCTCCGGCGTGCCCATTTCGGTCAGGATGCGCTTGTAATGATGGATCGAGCCATCGCCCCCCGGCTGGCGATTGTACCACGTCTTATAGATCGCCATGATCGCATTGGGCGCCTCGTCGGTGTAATCCGGGTCCTTTGACGGGTCGTTGCAATGGTAGTGATGTTCCAGATGCATCAGCCGCGCCATGCTGAACGGAAAGACGATCGGGATGGTCGACACCGCCCCCACCGCCTCGTTCAGCCAGCGCAACCGCTCCCCCGGCCGCGCGATGTTCGAATGCATCGCCTCGTGGCTGGTTACATAGCCGCCGGTGGCAAAGATGCACGACAACACACATGCCAGCGGCAGGTTCAACATCCCCATGACCGCCAGCGGAAAGAACGCTACCCACACCGCAAAACAGCCAAACGCCGCCACCGCATAGGGCCACATCGCCCCGCCATGAAACCTTTGCGCGATGACCATTTCCTCCCGCCGCAAATCGCGGCGCGTATAGCGGTCCAGCCCATCCGGCCCCAACGGCAAGGCCGGACGATCCCCCGCCAACAGCAGCGCGTCCGGGCGCGGCATATCGGGGGCAATGGCGCCATCGCCCGGCACTATATCTTTGCGCATCATCCGTCCCTGTTCATCGCCGGTGGTTACATCCTGTAAACCACGATGCAGCCCGCCAAACCGCCAGAAACATCCAATTTGGGCGCTATATTCACGCGGGCGATAAGGCTTGCGCAGGATGGGCGCTGGCCTATAGTTTTGCACCAAAGGGCACCGTCCGGCTAACAAGGATGGGCCCGGGATACATCGGACTAACCGGTCCTATGAAGCAGAGGGGATGACTATGAACCTGGTGCTGATCGCGATGGGCTTTGGCCTTTTGGCTCTACTTTACGGCTACTTTACCAGCAGGCATGTGTTGGGCGCTTTTGCCGGCACCGCCCGGATGCAAGACATCGCCGCCGCCATTCAAGAGGGCGCGGAGGCCTATCTCAAACGACAATATACCACCATCACCAGCGTCGGCGTGTTAGTGGCGCTGATCGTGTTAGGCACGCTGGGTGTCACCTCGGCCACGGGCTTTGTGCTGGGCGCGGTGTTGTCGGGCGCGGCGGGCTTTATCGGCATGAATGTGTCGGTGCGCGCCAATGTCCGCACCGCCGCCGCGGCTCAGACCAGCTTGCAAAGCGGGCTGACCATGGCGTTCAGCGCGGGCGCGATCACCGGGATGTTGGTGGCGGGCTTGGCCTTGTTGGCGATTGCCGGGTTCTTTTGGTATCTGACCGGCCCTGCTGGCCATGCGCCTAATGAACGCATTGTGGTGACGGCGCTGACCGCTCTGGCGCTGGGCGCGTCGCTGGTGTCGATCTTTGCGCGATTGGGCGGCGGCATCTTTACCAAGGCCGCCGATGTCGGCGCCGATCTGGTTGGCAAGGTCGAGGCCGGCATCCCCGAGGATGACCCACGCAACCCCGCCGTTATCGCCGATAATGTGGGCGATAATGTTGGCGATTGCGCCGGCATGGCGGCCGATCTGTTCGAAACCTATGTGGTGACGGTCGGCGCGACGATGGTGCTGACCGCGCTGCTGGTAAAGGGCGCGAGCGACCTGATGGCGCTGATGAGCCTGCCGCTGCTGATCGGGGGGGTGTGCATTCTGACCTCGATCATTGGCACCTATTTCGTCAAACTGGGCAAGAGCAACAACATCATGGGCGCGATGTACAAGGGCTTCCTTGTCACCTCGGTGCTGTCGATCCCGGCGATCTGGCTGGCCATTCAATATGCGCTGGGCGACATGGAAAGCCCGATTGGGGCGCAGGCATTTTCCGGGCAAACGCTGTTCTATTGCTGCATGGTGGGCCTGGTCATCACCGGCCTGATCATCTGGATTACCGAATATTACACCGGCACCGCCTATCGCCCGGTGCGATCCATCGCCAAAGCGTCAGAGACCGGCCATGGCACTAATGTCATTCAGGGCCTCGCGATCAGTCTGGAGGCGACGGCGTTGCCGACACTGGTGATCGTGGCGGGGATTATCGTCGCGTATAAATTGGCAGGGTTGATCGGCATTGCCTATGGCGCCACCGCGATGCTGGCGCTGGCGGGCATGGTTGTGGCGCTGGATGCCTATGGGCCCGTCACCGACAATGCGGGCGGGATTGCCGAAATGGCCGGCCTTGATGACAGCGTCCGCGAAAAGACTGACGCACTGGACGCGGTGGGCAACACCACCAAGGCCGTGACCAAGGGCTATGCCATCGGTTCGGCGGGGTTGGCGGCATTGGTGCTGTTTGCCGCCTATACCAATGACCTGAAAGCGTTCTTCCCGGCGCTCACCGTCAATTTCAGCCTGGAGAACCCCTATGTCATCGTCGGGCTGCTGCTCGGCGCGCTGTTGCCCTATCTGTTTGGGGCGATGGGGATGACGGCGGTTGGCCGTGCGGCGGGCGATGTCGTCCTGGATGTGCGCAATCAGTTCCGCGAAAATCCGGGCATCATGGCCGGCACGTCAAAGCCCGACTATGCCCGCACCGTCGATTTGGTGACCAAAGCCGCGATCAAGGAGATGATCCTGCCCTCGCTATTGCCGGTGCTGGCGCCGGTGGTGGTCTATTTCGCGATCACTTGGGTCGCGGGACAGGAAAACGGCTTTGCGGCGCTCGGCGCGCTCCTGTTGGGCGTGATCGTCAGCGGGTTGTTCGTCGCGCTGTCGATGACATCTGGCGGCGGCGCATGGGACAATGCCAAGAAATATATCGAGGACGGCCACCACGGTGGCAAAGGCTCCGACGCGCATAAGGCGGCGGTGACCGGCGATACCGTGGGTGATCCGTACAAGGATACGGCCGGCCCCGCGGTCAACCCGATGATCAAGATCACCAATATCGTCGCCTTGCTGTTGCTGGCGGCCTTGGCGGCCCACGCGGGCGGGTAATCCGCCAAAACACCGCGCATAATGGCCCCGTCCGGCGCAATCCGGGCGGGGTTTTATGTGAGGCGTTAGCATTTCCTTGGTGCCTCCCCTGATAGGACAAGGTCAGGCGACCTATCGCGGCCGCCGCCGAGGGGGATACGTGGCGAGCCAGCCTAATCATCAACGCGCCGTGCCAGCATGGGCCGAGCCATTCGCGCCGCCCCCGCAAGGCGCGCCCGAGCGGCCCGCCCCCAGGGGCGCGATCCACGCGGTCCACTGGCGCGCGATGGATGAACCCGATGCCGTCCGCGCATGGGACGCGCTGGCCCAATGGGCGAGCGAACCCAACCCCTTCTTCGAAAGCTGGTATCTGCTGCCAGCACTGCGCGGGCTCGATTCCGCGGGGCGGGTACAGATGTTGCGGTTCGAGATCGACGGCGATCTGGCCGGCGTGCTGCCGCTGGTCCATGCGCCGCGCTACTACACCCGCCCGATCCCGCATCTCGCCAGTTGGATGCACCCCAATTGCTTTCTCGGGGCGCCCTTGGTCGCGCGCGGGCTGGAACGTCCGTTCTGGCGCGCTCTGCTGGCCTGGGCCAATGCTCAGGGCGGGTTGGGCCTGTTTCTGCATCTGTCTGGCCTGCCGCTCTCTGGCGCTCTATACGAGGCGCTGCGGGCTGTTCTGGCCGAGGATGGCCGCGATGCCGCACTGGTCGCCCGGCAAAACCATGTGATGTTGTCCAGCGACCTCGCGCCCGAGGCCTATTTCGAAGCCGCCGTCTCGGCCAAAAAGCGCAAGGAATACCGCAGGCAGGCCAACCGACTTGCCGACCACGGCGAAGTCGCCTTCACCCGCCACAATGACGCCGCCGACCTCGCCTGCTGGACCAAGGATTTCCTCGCGCTGGAGGCCGCCGGATGGAAAGGCGCCGCAGGGTCGGCGCTGGCCAGCCACGCCGCGACCGAAGCCCTGTTCCGCGACAGCCTGATCGGCGCGGCAGAGCGCGGACGGCTCGAACGGCTGGCGCTGACGCTCGACCGGCGGCCCATCGCGATGCTCGCCACATTCCTGACGCCCCCCGGCGCCTTCATGTTCAAAACCGCCTTCGACGAGGCACTCGGCCCCTTCTCGCCCGGCGTCCTGCTCCAACGTGAAAACCTCGCCATGCTGGGCGCGCCGAACATCGGTTGGGTCGATAGCTGCGCCGGGGACGACCACCCGATGATCACCCACCTGTGGCGCGAACGCCGCCCCGTCGGGCGGGTATCGCTGGCCATCGGTGGCACGGTGCGGCGGGGCGTGTTTGGCGCGATGGCCCGGCGGGAATTGGGCGGGAATGGGTTTGGAATTTAACCTCACCCACCCGGATGGTAAAAATCATACACGACCTGCGCCACCGCCTGGGACACGCCCGGCGTCCGCATCAGATCGTCGAGCGATGCCGCCCGCACCCGCCCCGCTGTACCGAAATGCAGCAATAGCGCGCGCTTTCGGGCTGGGCCGACACCGGGGATTTCGTCGAGCGGCGAGGCAGTAATCGCCCGGCTGCGCTTTTCGCGGTGGGCGCCGATGGCGAAACGGTGGACCTCGTCACGCAGGCGTTGCAGGAGGAAGATCACCGGCGAATTGACCGGCAACATCTTTTCGCGGCCATCGGGGAAGTGGAAGACCTCGCGCCCGTCGCGCCCGTGATGCGGCCCTTTGGCAATGCCGATCAGCGCGACATCCTCGACGCCGATCTCCTCCAGCGCCGCCTTGACCGCACTCATCTGCCCCTTGCCACCGTCGATTAACACGAGGTCGGGCCAGACCGCATCGCCCTTGCCGGTGCTTTCGTGGTTGGGGGTGTCCTCCATCGCCCCCTCTTGTAACAATCGGCCGAACCGGCGCGTCATCACTTCGCGCATCATGGCGAAATCGTCGTTGGTGGCGGCGGTCTTGATGTTCCACTTGCGGTACTGGCCTTTCAGGAACCCTTCCGGCCCGGCGACGATCATCGCGCCCAGCGCGTGGGCGCCCTGAATATGGCTGTTGTCATAGACTTCGACCCGCTGTGGATCATCGCCCAGTTCGAGGAATTCGGCCATTTCGCGCCAGACTTTGGCCTTGCTGCCGCTTTCGGCCATACGCCGGTCGAGCGCCTCGGTCGCATTGCGCGCCGCCTGTTCGACCAGCCGTTTGCGGTCGCCGCGCTGGGGCACGCTGATGTCGACCTTGCCGTCCGCGGCATCCTTCAACGCCTCGGCCAACAGGTCGGATTCCGGCAACGCCCGGTCGAGCAGGATCACGCGCGGCGGCGGCACTTCCTCGTAAAACTGCGCGAGGAAACTTTGCATCACCTCGCCCTCGTCCAGCCCTTCGGTATGGGTCGGGAAAAACGCGCGGTGGCCCCAATTCTGGCCGCCCCGGATAAAGAACGCTTGGATCGCCACCTGCCCGGCCTTCACCGCCAGCGCGAAAATATCGGCGTTGGGCAGACCCTCTGCATTGATCGCCTGCGAGCCCTGAATAAAGGTCGCGGCGCGCAGCCGGTCGCGCAACATCGCGGCGCGTTCGAAATCCAGCGCCTCTGCCGCCGCGGCCATCTGGCCCTCGATCTCGCGCTGCACGGCATTGGATTTGCCGCCAAGGAAATCGCGCGCCTGCCGCACGAGGTCGGCGTAATCGGGCACGCTGATGCGGTCGACACAGGGCGCGCTGCACCGCTTGATTTGGTACAACAGGCAGGGCCGATCACGGCGGCTGAAAAAACTGTCGGTGCAGGATCGCAGCAGGAACAGCTTTTGCAGCGCATTGACCGTGGTGTTGACCGACCCCGCACTGGCGAAGGGCCCATAGTAATTGCCAACCGCCTTGCGCGCGCCACGATGCTTCATAATGCGCGGGAAGTCATGATCAGAACGCAATAGAATAAAAGGAAAACTTTTGTCATCGCGCAACAGCACATTATACGGCGGCCGAAACCGCTTGATGAGCTGCGCCTCGAGCAGCAGCGCCTCCGCCTCCGAATTGGTGGTGACGATGGTCATGCCGCGCGTCTGGCTGACCATGCGTTGCAGGCGCAGCGGCAGGCGGTCGACCTGCGTGTAATTGGCGACGCGGTTCTTTAACGCGCGCGCCTTGCCGACATACAGGACATCGCCGCGCGCATCCTGCATCCGGTACACGCCGGGGCGCGTCGGCAAGGTCGCCAACACTTCGCGGATCGCGGCAATGCCGGCATCCAGATCAGGGCGATCCGCCCCGCCGCGCAACAGCGACGTGGCCCGATCCTCGTTAAAACGATCGGGGCTGGTGGGGGCGGATGGGTCTTCGGGGCCTTGCGACATAGCGCATCAGATAGGGCACCGCGCGGCAAATGGGGAGAGGGTACGACCGCACTCCCCACAGGCAATCAGAACAGCTTGCGGAATTCCACACCAATCAATCGCCCATTGGCATCCAGGATGGCTGGTTGATACGACAGCGGAGTCGTGCCGGTATTATCCGTCACCTTCTGCCGCTGATCGAACAGATTGTTGGCCATCAACGACAGGCGCGCGCCCTTGAAGAACGGCGCGTCTTTCACCAGGCTCTGTTGCTGCCCCAGATCGATGAACAGCCGACCGTTCATCTTGAACAAGGCGCCAAACCGCAGATCGCTGGTGCCCGGCGCACCGCTCGCATCGACATGGGTCGGCGCGGACCACGTGCCATTCAACCGCAAGCCCAGCCCCTTCCAGAACCCGCCGCCGTCGATTTCCAGCGAATGGCGCGCCACGCCCCCGCCCGACAAAGCATCGCCGCCCAGCAGATTGAGCACCGGCCCACCGGGTGCCACCAGCACGCGGTCGACAAATTGCACCGTGTGATAGATCGACAGGTTCCAACGCCCGTCATACCGCGGGCCGCGCCCACCACCCGGACCACCGGCCCCCGGAGGACCGCCAGCCCCGCCGCCACCCGGACCACCCGGCGGCGGACCGCCAAAGCCGCCGCCCGGACGCCCACCACCCATCGGCGGGCCACCTGCCCCGAACATCCCGCGCCCGGTCGATGCAACAGGTTTGCCCAGATTGCCGCCAAGGTTGAAGCCCCAACGGATGCGTTCCTCACGCTGCTCCGCCAAGGTTACCGCGCTGCGATTGATCGACACGATCGCGCCTGTACCATCCCGCGTGACACGACCGGGAAAGGCCGCTTCCATCGCCGTGGTCAGCACCGAGGGAAAGGCTGAGCTGACATTGTTCGATCGATTGTTGAAATATTCCACGATCAGGTTGGAATTGCCGCCCATCGCCGGCAGCATCCAGTTCATGCCCAGCTTGATGTCGTTGCGCCGCTCACGCACGAGTGCGGGGTTGCCGCCGGTATAGACCGTCGCCAGCACCGATTTGCCAGTGACAAAATCAAAGACGGAAACATTCGGCGTTGTCACCAACGGTGCGCCAAGGTTGGACAGCGATGGCGCGGCCTCGTTATAGATATAGCTACTCTGCAGCCCAAGCTTTGGCGTCACGTTCCACGTCACGCCGCCAGTCCAGTTCAGCAGCGAGCCGAAATCGGACAGCTGATCCCCCCCCGCCGACAGGTTGAGCGTGATATCGCCCAAGGCCTCGCCAACATGTTCGCGGCGGCTGGTGATCGGCACGCCGATGTTCACCCCTGCCGAGGCATCGCCGCGCCGCAGGGTCGATTGCACCCCGCCCGTCGACGTGCTGCCAGCCAAGTCGCTATAGGCAAAGCCGCCCTTGACCGTCAGCGACAGCTTGCCCGCCGGCAAGGCCACCGGCCGACCAACCAGCGTGACCAGCGCGGTCGCGCCATTGGTCGTGGTATTGGAAATCGTCGTGCCCGCGCTGACCAGCGGCGTGTTGGTGGCCAAGGCAGACAGCATCGAGGCGGTGCTGGCGCGGTTGGCGGTCGTCGTGCTGGCCTCGGCGTGGGACGTGTCCAGCGTGGTCGACAATTGCCAGTCGAGCAGCGATTTGTTGACACTGGCCCCGACATTGTATGTGTCGGTCCGGCTAAAACGGGTCAGCGGCCCAGCAAAGGTGCGCACCACGCCGGTCGCGGGGGATACAGCGTTCAGGCCCGACAGGCTGTTGCTATCGGTTCGGCTGGCCGTGCCATTCAACGTGACATTCCCGCCCAGCGACCCTTCACCCAGCGGAATGGTGTAGGTGCCGTTAACCGAATAATCCTTGGTATCGGACACCAGCGTACGGCTGGCGGCGGGATCGGGGTCGCTCGCCACCGTTGGCTCGCTGCCGGCTGACTGGATGACGGCGTGTTCCGCCTCGGTGGTTGGCGTGGTGTGGTCGGCGCGCAATGTCAGGTTGAGGCGGCGCCCTTTGTCGATCTTCAATACCGACGCCTGCCCCTTTGTGGTGTTCGAGCCGCCGCCGTCGGGGTGGATAAATTCCAGTTCGCCCGTGCGGGCAAAGTAGTGGTCCTTCAGGATGAAGTTCACCACGCGCTGGTCCGGGCTGTAACCATAGCGCAGCGCGACTTCTTCGGGCAGGATCTCGACCTTGCGGATCGCCTCGGGCGGATAATCGCGCAATTCGCGGAACGAGGCGATGCGCATGCCGTTGACGAGGATAACCGGGCTGGTCGCCCCACGCCCGCGCCCCGATCCGGTCTGGGCCGAAATCGCGTCGAGCAGGTCGGAAATCGAGGTTACGCCGTAGGAGGCGATTTCGACCTCATCCATCGTGACGATCGGCTGCTGGGGGGCTTCGACCTGCCCTTTCAACCTTTCGGCGACGACGACAATCTCGTGCTTGTCGACAGGCGCGGCGGGCGACGCATCGCCCGATGCGGCATCCGCGCCATCGGATGCGACCGAGGCAACCGCATAGGCCGGCGCAGCCGCGGCAAGCGCCACAACCAGGGACATCGGAACAAATGCAAGCCTACGCAAACCGCTAACTCCCCAAAATCATTCTATCCAGCGCCGCAGGGACACCATGATCTGGAGCGCGCGATGCGCGAGAGCTGACAGTCTCGCAAGCGCAGCATGGTAATATATTGTCGCATTACCGTGACATTATGACGAAAAGGCGTGTAGGGAAGCGCCCGTAGGCCAAAGATAGCTGCTGCGTTACTCGCGCTCGCCAGCTTTGGCTTTCCTTTTGCGCGCAAGGCCGCTATGGCGCGCGCCAATCACTATTGACAGATTACGGAAACCGAAAAACCGGATGGCTAAAGAAGAACTGCTCGAAATGCGGGGCCAAGTGGTCGAACTGCTGCCGAACGCGATGTTTCGCGTGCGGTTGGAGAACGAACACGAGATCCTTGGCCACACCGCCGGCAAGATGCGCAAAAACCGCATCCGTGTGCTGGTCGGCGACGAAGTCCTCGTCGAATTGACCCCCTATGACCTGACAAAGGGTCGCATCACCTATCGCTTTATGCCGGGCCGTGGCGGCCCCGGCTCTTACTGAGCGGCCAGATGACCATGCCTGTGGCACCAGCGCCCGCGCTGGTGCTGGCATCTTCATCGCCCCGGCGGCGCGAGTTGCTGGGGCGTTTGGGCATTGCGCCCTCGCGCATCGCCAGCCCTGACATCGACGAAACCCCGAAAAAGGGCGAGCTTCCCCGCGCCTATGCCCTGCGTCTGGCGCAGGAAAAGGCCCGCGCGGTCGATCTGACCCCTGGCGAAGCTGTGCTGGCCGGCGACACGACGGTCGCGCTGGGACGGCGCATTCTGGACAAGGCCGATACGCCGGATGATGTGCGCAAGATGTTGCGACTGCTGTCCGGGCGACGCCACGCCTGCCTTTCCTCGGTCTGTGTCATTGGCGCCGATGGGCGGTTACGCACGCGCCTGTCCGAAACGGTGGTCGGGTTTACCCGCCTGTCACCGGCGGAAATCGACGCCTATGTCGATTGCGGCGAAGGGCTTGGCAAAGCGGGCGGCTATGCCATTCAGGGCCGCGCCGAATCGCTGATCCGCTTTATCGCGGGCAGCCATTCCGGCGTTATGGGCCTGCCTTTGTTCGAAACGCGGGCGCTGTTGCGCGCTGCGGGCCTATTGCTGGGCTGATAAACCATGGAATGGTTGATCGAGGAAGGCATCGGCGAACATCGCGCGGTGCTGATGTCGGGTGGCGAAGTGAGGGCGGCCCGACTCGATTGGCCCGGCCGCGCGGGCGCCGGACAGGTTGCCGACGCGACCCTGACCTATCGCCCGGCCGGATCCCGGCGCGGCGTGGTGCGCTTGTCCGATGGCGAGGACGCACTGGTCGACCGCCTGCCGCGTGAGGCCAGCGAGGGCGCGCCGATTCGCGTCGTCATCACCCGCGCCGCCATCGCCGAAACCGGCCGCTATAAACGCGCCCAGTCGCGCCCGGCTACCGCCGATCTCCGCCCTGCCCCATCATTGGCCGAAACGCTGCCTGATGCGCGCATTGTTCGCCAGATGCCCGCCGGGGTGTGGGAGGACGTGTTCGCGCAAGGTTGGACCGGAACTGTCGATTTTGCCGGCGGGGCGCTGATCGTGTCGCCCACGCCCGCGATGACGGTGATCGACATCGACGGTACCCTGCCCGCGCCCGCACTGGCGCTCGCGGCGGCCAAAGCGCTGGCCACGACGTTGGAGCGGCTCGACATCGCCGGGTCGATCGGCATCGATTTCCCGACCCTGCCCGAAAAGACCGACCGACAGGCTGTCGACGCTGTTTTGGCTGCCGCGCTTGACCATTGGCCGCATGAACGCACCGCGATGAACGGCTTTGGCTTTGTCCAGATCGTCGCCCGGCTGGAACGCCCCTCGATCCTTGCCCGCCTGGCCCATGCCCGTGCCGGCGCCGCCGCACGCCTGTTGCTACGCCGTGCCGAGCGGGTAGCGGAACCGGGCGCGTTGCTGATTGTCGCCCACCCGGTCGTCCGCGCGGCGATTCGCCCCGAATGGGAAACGGACCTTGCCCGCCGCACCGGCCGCCGCCTGATCTGGCAAGACGACACCGCCCTTGCACTCGACGCCGGATTCGCGCAGGCGGTGGCTCCATGACCGCCACGACCCGAAAATGCCCCATCTGCGGCAAGCCCCGCGTTGAACAATTCACACCCTTTTGCTCGACGCGATGCCGCGATCGCGACCTGATGCAATGGCTGTCGGATGGCTACGCCCTGCCCGGCACCCGCGCGGATGAGCCGGATGACGAAGAAGTTGACCGCGACGCATGATTTGCCCTTGCCAAGCGCGGCCAGCTTCGCCATAGGCGCCCGACCAAGCGCTGGCGGGTGACATTTTCACCCCGCGACAAGGCAATGCCCGGGTAGCTCAGTTGGTAGAGCACGTGACTGAAAATCACGGTGTCGGCGGTTCGAATCCGTCCCCGGGCACCATTGGCCTGATCGCGAAATCCTCTTGCTTCGCCGCTTCCCGAAATCATGCGCCTTCCCGACGAGGGATCCATTTGCGGCAAATGCTTTGCCCCATTTGCCGCGCGTTGAGAAATAATTAAGCATATTTACCTACCAACGGGTCATGCGCTGTTAACCATAGATTTCAGCGTATCGGGACCCAGGTCCCGGACGACGCTCACAGTCTGGACAGGTCAACCCTCATGAAGAAGCTTATTCTCGCCGCCGCTTTGGTCGCCCTGTCCGCAGGAACCGCGCAGGCCGCCACCGGAAATTCCGCTTCAACCATCGGCATCGCCAACGCGTCGGTCGTCACCTCGTTGAAAATCACCCACACTCTCGGCGCCAGCCTCGCGTTTGGCAGCTTTTCGGCTGGTACGGGCGGCACCATTGTGGTCAACCAGGCCGGCGCGGGATCGGTCACCGGCGACGTTGGGCTGATGAGCAACAGCAGCAATGGCGCCGATGGCTTTACGGTGACGGGCGATACGACGCGCACCTTCACCGTGACCACATCGACCGGCAATACCGTCACGACGGGCGGCACCACCCCATCGACTATGCCTTTTGCCGTATCTGCCCCGGCGACCGCCACACTCGTGGCGGGAACCTATGCGCTGAAAATTGGCGGCACATTGACTGTCGCAAACGCGCAGGCGGCAGGTGCCTATACCGGCACATATACGGTGACCATCACCTATCAATGACCCGGCAGGACCGGGCTGGCGCGTTCAGGCCAGCGCGGTCCTTGCCCCAAGCGCCATGTCGGACAGCAAATCCGACAGCGGCACCGCGCGTCCAAAATAATAGCCCTGCAACACATGGCACCCGGCCAAACGCAGCATGGCGGCCTGCTGCTCGGTTTCGACCCCTTCGGCCACGACGCGCAGGTCCAGGCCCTTGCCCATGAACACCATGCCCGAAATCAACAGCGAGGCCCGCGCATGTTTGCCAAGGTCGGCGACCAGCGACTTATCAATCTTGACGCAGGAAAATCCATAGGTCTGCAAATAGCCGATGCTGGCAAACCCCGTGCCGAAATCGTCCAATGCAACAGTCACTCCGATCAGGCGAAACGCATCGATCGCCTTGCGGGCGCGTTCCGGGTGGTCGATCAGATAGCCTTCGGTAATCTCGAATTGCAGGCGATCCGGCGGAAAACCCGTTTCGGCCAGCACGCGTGCTACCTCTTGTTCAAACCGCGGATGGCGGAACTGGGCGGGCGAGACGTTGACGCTCAATTCCAAGGCATCGTGCGCCAGCAGATCGGCGCAGGCCCGGCGCAACACGAACAGCCCCAATTGATGGATCAGACCGCAAGATTCCGCGATTTCGATAAATTCATCGGGCATCAAAGCCCCGGCCGACCGACGCGGCCAGCGCACCAGCGCCTCGACCCCGGTGACCCGGCCATCCTCGGCGCTGA
>CAIOKP010000284.1 GCA_903858875.1 uncultured Sphingomonadales bacterium | reverse complement strand
TGCGCTCGCGGCGGCGCCCGTGCCGCTGCCGCCGGTAGAAGTGCCCATCGGCGATCCAGCGGGCCTGATCGCGCGGCGGCCCGATGTGCGTGCCGCCGATCGTGCCTATGCGGCGGCGACCGCTGGTGTGGGCGTCGCGCAGGCGCGGCGGTATCCGGCGATCTCGCTGTTTGGTGTTGTCGGGCTGGGTGGCACGTCGGCGGGCAAGATGTTCGACCCGTCGCAATATGCCTCGCTTCTCGTGCCGACGTTGCAATGGAGTTTTCCGGACCTGGGCCGGGTCGAGGCTGGGATCAAAGGCGCCAGGGGCGCGCGAGAACTGGCTTTGGCACAGTATCAGGGGGCGGTATTGTCCGCCCTGCAGGACAGCGAGAGCGCGCTGGCCCGATATGGTGCGGCGCGCGTCGGGTGGGCCAAATCGGGGGCCGCCGCGGCCCACGCCACCGAGATCGCCCGGTTGCAGGCCATGCGTGCCGACGCCGGCACGATTGCCCAAGGCGACGCCATCGACGCCGCGCGTGGGCGGGTCAACGCCCGGCTGGCCGAGGTCAATGGCCGCGCCAGCCTGACCCTCGCCTATGTCGCGCTATCCAAGGCATTGGGGCTGGGCTGGGATGCGGAGGCACCCCGATGAGCCGCACCGCGCTGTTGCCGGCCCGGGGGCGGCCGCGCGCCGAACAGGCGGGGCAGGTGGATGAGCGCATTCTGGAGGCGGCCTGGGCGGTGTTGCTGGAGGTTGGGCCAGAGGTCTTGACGCTCGACCGCGTGGCGGCGGCGGCGCGCGCCAGCAAGCAGACGATCTATGCCCGCCATGACGGAAAGCTTGCGCTGCTGCATGCCGTGCTGGCCAGCAGAGTCAGCGCGGCGACCGCCGGGCTGGACATATTGGCAGAGGCGGGCACTGCACATGCCGCTTTCCTCGACCTGCTGCTCCGCGCTGTGGTGGCGTTTGGTCAGCCCGAAAAGCTGATGCTCGACCGAGTGATCGACTGGATCGACGCGGCGAGCGGCGAGGCCGAGGCGCGCCCGACGCGAGCCGCGCTGGCCGATCAGTTTTGTGCCATGATGGCGGCGCATATGGCGACGGCTGCGGGACGTTGGGGGCTTGTGGTTGCCGATCCCACGATGGCGGCTCGCTATTGGGTCGAAGGGGTGCTGGGGCATTTGCGATGTATGGCCGGCAATGAAGCGGGGCAGGGGGTGTGGGCAACCTGTTTTACCACCTATTTCCTGCGCGGGGTGGCCGGGGGCTGACGCAAGCGAGGCGTTGCGTCAGGTGGCGCCTGCGCCTAGGCCGGCGTCAGGCGGGAGAAAATCATGGGGCTGAAGACCAAGGTGCGCACTGCGCGTGAAGCCCATGCCGGATTGCGCATCCACCAATCGGTCGCGCGTCAATTGGGCATCGCGATCCTGACCGGCGTGCATGCCCCGGGCGACAGCCTCGGCGGCGAGATCGATGCTTCGGAGCGACTGGGCATATCGCGTACGGCCTATCGCGAGGCGATCCGCCTGCTGATAGCCAAGGGGCTGATCGAAAGCCGGCCCAAGGCGGGAACGCATGTGTTGCCCCGGCGGCGGTGGAATCTGCTCGACCCCGATATGTTGGCCTGGATGTTTTCAGAGCGGCCCGACGAGAGTTTCGTCCGCGACCTGTTCGAATTGCGCGGGGTTATCGAGCCTGCGGCGGCGGCTTTGGCGGCGGTGCGGCGGGCAGATGGCGATGTCGTCGCGATGACGACCGCGCTGGTCGGGATGCGCACGCATGGCCTTGGCACGAGCGCGGGGCAGGCGGCCGATCAGGATTTTCATTCGGCGATTTTGGACGCGGCGGGCAATGCCGCGCTGACATCGCTGATCGGTTCGGTGGGGGCAGCGGTGCGATGGACCACCCATTTTAAGCAGCGCATTACCCTCAACCCGCGTGATTCGTTGCCACAGCACGAGGCGGTCTATCGTGCGATTGCCGCTGGCGACGCCGATGCGGCCCGTACGGCGATGGTTGAATTGCTGCGGCTGGCGCGCCAGGATGTCGTCGATATATTCGCCTGAATAGGCGGCGGAAACGGGCCGCCGCCGCACTATTTTTCATCGTCAGGACGCCGGGCGTCGCGGGATCACGTCGGATCGCATCGCGATTTGTGGCGATGTCGTGCTTGTGTTTTGCTGCGGCCTCTTGCGTCTGGGCGCAGACCTGATTAATGCTATTGCCCATAACATAATTTGACGATGATCTGAAAGGGCTGCTCATGACCTTTACGCGTTTGAACCCGATGACCGGCGCGGTGGCGTCGCGTGCGCCTGCGATGCAGGCTGTTGATATTCCGGCGATTGCCGCTGCCGCCGCGGCGGCGCAGCCGGCGTGGGGCGCGATGGGGCCGAATGCTCGCCGCGCGGTGTTGATGAAGGCCGCCGCCGCGCTCGAACAGCGCAAGGATGATTTTGTCGCCGCGATGATGGGCGAGATCGGTGCGACCGCCGGTTGGGCGATGTTCAACTTGGGCCTGGCCGCCGGCATGGTGCGCGAGGCGGCGGCGCTGACCACCCAGATTGCCGGCGAAGTGATCCCCTCCGACAAGCCCGGCTGCCTCGCTATGGCGCTGCGCGAGCCGGTTGGGGTGATCCTTGGCATTGCGCCGTGGAATGCGCCGATTATCTTGGGCGTGCGGGCGATTGCGGTGCCGCTGGCCTGCGGCAATGCGGTGATTTTGAAGGCGTCCGAGCAATGCCCGCGCACGCATGGGTTGATTATCGAGGCCTTTGCCGAGGCGGGTTTCCCGGCTGGCCTCGTGCAAGTGGTGACCAATGCGCCCGCCGATGCCGGCGATGTGGTCGGCGCGCTGATCGATGCGCCAGAGGTCAAGCGGATCAATTTTACCGGCAGTACGGCCGTCGGCCGCATCATCGCGACCCGCGCGGCGGGGCATTTGAAGCCCTGCCTGCTGGAACTTGGCGGCAAGGCGCCGCTGGTGATTTGCGCCGATGCGGACCTTGACGAAGCGGTCAAGGCGGCGGCCTTTGGCGCCTTTATGAACCAGGGCCAGATCTGCATGTCGACCGAGCGGATCATCGTGGTCGATGCCGTGGCGGACGAATTTGCCGCCAAATTCAAGGCCAAGGTCGCCAGCATGGCGGTCGGCGATCCGGGTGAGGGCAAGACCCCGCTGGGCGCCGTCGTCGATGCCAAGACGGTCGCGCATTGCCAGAGCCTGATCGCCGACGCGCTGGCGCAGGGCGCAACGCTGCTGACCGGCGGCGAGACGACGCATAACGTTCTGATGCCCGCGCATGTTGTCGATGGCGTGACGCCGGCGATGAAACTGTTCCGCGACGAAAGCTTTGGCCCGGTCGTCGGCATCATCCGCGCCCGCGACGAAGCCCACGCGATCGAACTGGCCAATGACACCGAATATGGCCTGTCCGCCGCCGTCTTCACCCGCGACATCGCCAAGGGCCTGTCGCTGGCCAAGCAGATCAAGAGCGGCATTTGCCACGTCAACGGCCCGACCGTGCATGACGAGGCGCAAATGCCCTTCGGCGGCGTCGGGGCGTCGGGCTACGGCCGTTTCGGCGGGCGCCAGGGCATCGACAGCTTCACCGAAACCCGCTGGATCACCGTCGAAACGCAGCCCGGCCATTTCCCAATTTGACGCGATATATTTCCATTTTGACAGGATTTTGCACATGACCGAACGCGCACAAGAAGACACCGTTTCCGTTACAATCGAAAACCGCATCGCTTGGGTGAGCTACAACCGCCCCGAAAAGCGCAACTGCATGAGCCCCAAACTCAACCGTCAAATGATGAAGGTGCTGAGCGAACTGGAATTCAACCCGGACGTCGGCGTTTTGGTGCTGACTGGCGAAGGCGTGGCGTTTTCCGCTGGGATGGATTTGCAGGAATACTTCCGCGACAACGAGGCCTTGGGCCTTGGCGCAATCCGCAAGTCGCAGCGCGAGGCCTATGGCTGGTGGGAGCGCCTGCGTTGGTATGAAAAGCCAACCATTGGCATGATCAACGGCTGGTGCTTTGGCGGCGCCTATGGCCCGTTGTATGCGGTCGATATTGCCATCGCGTCGGACGATGCGAAGTTCGGCCTGTCGGAAATCAACTGGGGCATCCTGCCCGGCGGCGGCGCGTCGAAGGTCGCGCAGGAATTGATGCCGTTGCGCAAGGCGATGTACCACGCGATGATGGGCGAAAACCTGACCGGCAAGCAGGCCGAAGCGCAGGGTCTCGTCACGGAATCCGTGCCGCATGACGAGCTGAAGGCCCGCGTCATCGCGATTGCCGAGGCGTTGTTGAAGAAGGACCCCAACGCGTTGCGCGCCACCAAGTGGGCGATGCGCCGCATGGTCGAGATGACCTATGACAATGCCGAGGATTATCTGATCCGCACGCAGGAAGCCTTGAACGGCTTTGGTGGCCTCGAAGCGCGCAAGGAAGCGACCAAGCAGTTTCTGGATGACAAGACCTTCAAGCCAGGTCTTGGCACTTTCGACATCACCAAAGTCACAAAGTAAACCAAGACCATAACGGAAGAGGGCAGACAAATGGCCAAGCTTGACCATGCCATGATCGCGCGCCTGCTAAAGCCGAAATCGGTGGCAGTCGTGGGCGCGAGTGAAAAGCCGGGCGCGCTGGGCGCGACGCTGATCAGCAACCTTGATCGGGCGGGGTATACAGGGGCGATCTATCCGATCAATCCCAACCGCGCGACGATCGGGGCGCGGGCCTGTCTGCCCTCTGTTGACGCTCTGCCCGAAGGGGTGGACGTCGCCGTTCTGGCGATCCCGCGCGCGGGCGTTATGGACGCGGTCAAGGCCTTGGCGGCGCGCAAGGTTGGCTCTGCCATCATCTTTGCCGCCGGTTTTGCCGAGGATGGCGAAGCGGGCCTGGCCGAACAGGCCGAAATCGCCCGCATCGCCGCCGAGGCGGGCATGGTGATCGAGGGACCGAACTGCCTTGGCATGGTCAACCACGTCGATGGCGTGCCGCTGACCTTTGTCGAAACCGCGATTGTTCCGCCGGCCGGGCGTCGCGCCTTGTCGGTGGTGTCGCAATCGGGCGCGATGGCGGCGGTGTTGTGCACCACCTTGCTCGCGCGCGATGTCGCCTGTGCCTATTCGGTCAGCACCGGCAACGAGGCGGCGTCGGGCGTTGAGGATTACATCGACTGGCTGGTCGATGATGCCGATACGCAGGTTATCGCGATGATCGTCGAGCAATTCCGTGATCCGGCGCGCTTTATCGCGGCGGCGGCACGGGCGCGGGCGGCGGGCAAGCCCATCGCGTTGCTGCACCCGGGCAAGAGCAGCGCCGCGCGGGAATCGGCCGCGACGCATACCGGCGCCATGGCGGGTGATTACAAGCTGATGCGCGCCAAGGTCGCGCGGACGGGCGTGATCTTTGCCGAAACGTTGCAGGAATTGGGCGACATTGCCGAGATCCTGATCCGCTGTGCGCCGCTGACGCATAATGCGGCGGCGGTTCTGGGTGAATCTGGCGCTTTCAAGGCTTTGACGCTCGATCTTGCCGAAGAACTCGAACTGCCGCTGGCGCTCTTGCATGATGAGGATAGCCCGACCCTGCGCGAGGCGTTACCTGCCTTTGTACCGGTGTCGAACCCGCTGGATATCACCGCGCAAGGTCTGTCGCAGCCGGTGATTTATACCAACACGCTGGGCGCTTTGCTCGATGATGACCGGGTGGGCGCGATTATGGCTGGCATCATCCAGTCCGATCCGATCACCGCCAAGATCAAGGTTCCCGCGATCATCGCTGCGCTGGATGGCCGTACGGTCGCCAAGCCTTTGGTGTTTGCCGGGCTTGACGAGGGCGCGGATATGCCGGCGCATTACATCGCGGACCTGCGCGCGCGCGGCATCCCTTGGTTCCCGACCACGGAACGTGCACTGCGGGCGCTGGCAGCCCTGGGCAAGCGGGCAGATGTCGATCTGACCGATGCGTCGCCTGCGCCGGTGACGGTGGCGGGGCTGGCCGATGAATTGGGCGTCGTGCCCGAATATCGCGCCAAGCAATTGCTCGGGCCACTGGGCATCAGCTTTCCCGCGGGGCAGTTTGGTGCGGATGCCGACGCCGCGGTCGCGGCCGCCGATGCGGTTGGCTATCCGGTGGCGATGAAGGCGCAGGCCGCGGCGTTGAGCCACAAGTCGGACGCGGGCGGGGTGATCCTCAACCTTGCTGACGCGGCGGCGGTGCGTGCGGCCTTTGCCAAAATGTACGCGAATGTTGCGGCCTATGACGCGGCGATCCAGCTTGACGGTGTGTTGATCGAAAAGATGGGCGCGCGTGGGCTGGAAATGATCGTCGGGGCGAAGAATGATCCCGAATGGGGCCCGGTTGTGCTGGCGGGCTTTGGCGGGGTGACGGCGGAAATTCTGGCCGACGTGTGCCTGATCACGCCGGACCTGTCGGAGGCGGCGATCATTGCCGAATTGTTGAAGCTGAAACAGGCCGCGTTGCTGACCGGCTATCGCGGCAGCCCGGCGTTGGACGTGGCGGCACTGGCCAAGTTGATCCGCGGAATTTGCGCGGTGTTGTTGGCCGAACCGTCGATTGCCGAGATGGACTTGAACCCGGTGATCCTGCATCCGGCAGGTCAGGGCGTCGTGGCGCTCGATGCGCTGATGCTGGTCCGTTAATCAGGCGTCAGGTGGAGGGGGCCGGTCCTCTCCACCTGGGGCCGCCGCCCGGTCATTCGCAGGTAAAAGCGCGAGAAATAGGACGGGTCGGCATAGCCCAATTCATGGGCGACCTGCACCACCGTGGCGTTGGTATAGCGCAACAATCGCTGCGCCTCCAACGCGGTGCGGCGGTTGATCAGGTCGAGCGGGCTGTGGCCCAGCCGCCGCTGGCACAGGCGGCCCAGTGTGCGCACTGTGGTGCCGATACTGGCCGCATAAAAATCCACCGGGCGATGGTCGCGCAGGTGGACTTCCACTAAATGGCGAAACAGCGCGAGGCGGCGATCATCGAGGCTGTCCGAGGCGGTGCCATCGGGGTCGGGTAACGACCGCACCAGCGCCTCGGCCAGTGCGTGGAACAGCAAATTATTGGCCAGCCAATCCTGCGCCAAGCCCAGCATTTCCTCCGCCACAATG
>CAIOKP010000283.1 GCA_903858875.1 uncultured Sphingomonadales bacterium | reverse complement strand
TCCCCCGCTCTGTCTTGTTGGAAGCCATAAAGTTCGTCGAAAGAAATTCAAACTTGACTATGAAGATCCTCATTGACGGTTACAATCTCGGCCTTGAAAAAGGCACCGGGGTTGCAACCTATGCCCGCAACCTCAGCTACGAACTGAAGGCCCTCGGTCACTCGGTTTCGGTACTCTATGGCAACCGCGCGGCTCCCTCGCGGGCGCCTCTGCTGCGCGAAATTGCATTTTTTGACAGCAACGCGGGCGACCGCAATCGGTTTCTGGAAATTGCCGAACAGGCCCACCGCGCGTTGCTGGGTCCGCTGGGCCACCTGGCTCATGAAGTGCCGATTACCGGCAATGTGATCACGCGCACGTTTGATGCGCAGATGCCTGCCTATGATCATATCCTGAACGCTACCGATGTGTTTAAGAGATCACAGAGCGCGTTCAAGCTGTGGCGAACCACCTCCACCGCGCATCTGCCAACAAAGCCCGATCTGGCGCATTGGACTTATCCCATTCCGCTGCGGGTCAAGCGCATACCCAATATCTATACGCTGCATGATCTCGTGCCTTTGCGCCTACCTTATACCACGCTCGACAAAAAACGATCCTATTACAAGCTCATGCAACGGCTGGTCCGGCAGGCCGATCACATTGTGACGGTGTCGGAATGTTCGCGCCAGGACATCATCCATCTGCTTGGCGTATCGCCCGAACGGGTGACGAATACGTACCAATCCGTGGTCATCCCGCAAAAATATACGGACAAGCCCGAAAGCCAGGTCGCCCGCGAAGTAGAGGGTGCGGCCGGCGTCGGGTATAAGGATTATTTCCTGTTCTGGGGTTCGATCGAACCCAAGAAAAACATCGGCCGCCTGATCGAGGCCTATCTGGCAAGCGATGTGGATGCCCCGCTGGTTATTGTCGGGGCTCAGTCGTGGAAGGCCGAGGGCGAGCTGCGACTGCTCAATGACGAAGTGATCCGGTTTCTGACGATCGCCAATGGCGAGGTCCGGACCAAAAAACGCGTCATTCAGTTGTCCTACGCCCCCTTCAGCTTGCTGGTGAGCCTGATCCGCGGGGCAAAGGCCGCCCTGTTCCCCTCGTTGTATGAGGGTTTCGGCTTGCCTGCGCTTGAGGCGATGCTGCTGGGCACCCCGGTGGTTTGTTCCAGCACCGCATCTCTGCCCGAGGTGGTGGGCGATGCTGCCTTGATGGTCGATCCGTACGACACGGCGGCGCTGTCGGCCGCGATCCGCGCGATCGATGGCGACGAAGATTTGCGCATGGATCTGGCCATGCGAGGTTTCCGTCAAGCCGCACAGTTTTCTCCGCAAAATTACCAAGCCAGGCTGAAGGCGCTTTACGCGCAGGTCCTTTGATCATGTTGCACAGAAAGATCACATTGATGCCGCACCCTGTCCTTGAACAAGGCCGACCGGCCACATGTCACCCGGCCGCACGCACGGCAGAACGCCTTCGGCTTGTCGCCAACAGCGGCGTTGCGCTGTTCGCCGCGCTGTCGCTGGGTGCGTGCACATCGCTTGGCGGCACCGGCCCATATGCCACAAACATCAAGCATCTGAGCTCAGCATCGTATGCCAACGCCGGCATCCAGGTCATCAGCCTGAACTCTGAAAGCCTGAACCGTATTGTCGACTTTGAACGGTCGCGCACCTTTGCCAACCAGCTAGGCGATTTCAGAGCGCAGGATCCCGTCATTGGCCCCGGTGACGTGCTCGATATCGCGGTATGGGAAGCGCCACCGGCCGTGCTGTTTGGCGCGGCGGCAAATCCGATGTCGGCAGAACTTGGCGCGCAAAACCGCACCATGATCCAGCAGGTCGTGGGGACCGATGGTACGATTTCCATTCCGTTCGCAGGACGAATGGCGGTCGCCGGCAAAACCATGCCGAAAATCGAACACGATATCGTCCACCAGTTAACCGGCAAGGCCAATGATCCCCAGGTGATCGTGCGGTTGGACCAGAACGATGCCCGCAATGTAACTGTGCTCGGCGAAGTCACCGCCAGCGGGCGGGTGCCCATCGGCGCGCGCGGCGAACGCCTGCTCGATGCCATCGCCAGCGCCGGCGGCGCGCGCCAGCCGGTTGCACAAACCACGGTGCAGCTTTCGCGCGGGGCGATGACGGTTAATATGCCGCTGGACAAGGTCATCCGCGATCCGCAGCAGAATATACGCATCAAGCCCGGCGATGTCGTGACCCTGCTGTTTCAGCCATACAGCTTTACCGCCATGGGCGCGGTTTCCAATCCCGCCGAGATCCGTTTTGAAGGCGGCGGCATTTCGCTGGCCCAGGCGCTGGGGCGCACGGGCGGGCTGCGTGACGATCGCGCCTCGGTGCACGGGGTATTCGTTTTCCGCCTGGAAGATCCCAGCGCTCTCGATCCCAAGGCCATCGCATCGGCCCACCACACCGCGCATGGGCATATTCCGGTGGTTTATCAGCTTGATCTGGGCGATCCCACGGGCTTTTTCGTCGCCCAGGATTTCATGATGCACGACAAAGACGTGGTCTATGTTTCGACCGCACCCGGCGCGGATCTTTCACGATTTTTGTCAGCAGTCGCGAACTTTACCTTCACGGCAACCAATATTGGTACGCAGCTTAAAAACTGAAAGCAAAATTCCACCAAAAATTATGCAAAAAAATGTCGCGAAAATTGTATGCATTGACTGCCGTTATATAAACGGCAGGCCGAGCGGTATCGCCGAAATGGTGACCGCCCTGGCAATGCACGCACCTGTATTTGCGCGCGATATGAATTTCCGCCTGCTGGTGGATAGTAGCCAAACCACCGCGCTGAGTGATGCACCCAATGTGCACCATGTGCCCGTCAGGGCAACGCCCAATGGTCCTGCAACCATGTGGTGGCTGCCGCATGCAGCAGATTTGCGTGGGATCGATCTGTTTCACGCTACATTCAACATCATGCCGGCGCGCCTGCGGGTGCCATGCATCACGACGGTCCACGATATGATGTGGCTCGATCGGCCCGATTGGTGCGAAACCGGTTGGAGGGGATCAATCCGGCGCCGCTTTTTCGCCCACGGCATGCGCCGCGCGCTGGCCCGGTCGGCGTTTATCGCCACTGTGAGCGAGGCGACGCGCCGCGCAATCATAGATACACGGCCCTCGTTGGCGGCGCGCACCGCCGTGACCCGATCGGGGGTCAGTGATGCATACCGGCCGGTCGCGCGCGATGTCTGCCGGACTGCCGCGCTGGGACTTGATCCTGCGCGGCGCTTTGTTTTGGTGGTGGGGCAATATGCGCCCTACAAAAATCACGAAGGCGCAGTGCGTGCATTTGCGCTGGCGTGTGTTGGGCGGCCCGATATCGATCTGGTGCTGGTACACCGGCGCGGTCCGCCCGCTACACCCCTGATCGATCTGGCAGCACAACTGGGCGTTGCACGCAGAGTGCGTATTCTCGCCGCGGTGGCGGCGCATGATCTGGTGCACTTGTATTGCGCCGCAGCCGTGCTGCTGCACCCTTCGTTCTGCGAAGGATTTGGCAATCCTGTCGCCGAGGCGATGGCTTGCGGCTGCCCTGTGATTACCAGCGATCGGTCTGCCATGGCCGAAATCGGCGCGGCTGCCACGATGTTGATCGACCCCTGCGATCCACCCGCAATCGCCGCTGCCATCGGCACCATTCTCGACAATCCGGCACATGCCCGCACGCTCCGCAAGCGCGGTCTCGATCGCGCTGCGCAGCTGTCCTGGGCAGAGTTCGCGCGCGCAAGCGTTGCATTGTACCGCCGCGTCCTGACCGGGGCAGGTCAAGACCAAAGGCACGGCCAATGCTCCGCATAATTGTCATATTTGCGTCGGCGCAAACCGCAGCAACCCGTGTGGCCGGCCTGCCTGCCATTGCGCGCGCGGCCCACAGCGCAATGACCATGGCGCAGACGTCGTCCGATGGCGCGACGATCGTGTTGGCCCTGCCCGAAGGCCAGCTCCCCAATAGTGACTGCCATACCGAAATCGCGCGGCTTTTGCCGGGCATGGCGCCGCGCGTCATGTGCACCGACGCATTGGACATGGGGCCTCGGGATTGCGTCATCGCGGGCGAATGCTTGCAATTGCAGCCTCGCCCTTCGGGTTCAAGCGCATGGTCGCTGGACGATGTGATGCGATTTCATTGTGCCACAAACGATGCCGAGCTGGTTGCGATGATGCGCCACGCGGACAGGGGCATCCTGCGCAATACCGTAAAACCCACCGATGGGCTGGTTTCGCGCCATATCAACCGACCCGTTTCGACGCGCATCACCGGCGCCTTGTTGCGCCATACGGATATGCGTCCGGGTCATGCGACCGCGTTCACCGGGTTGACTGCGGTCATCATGCTGTCGGTTATGGTGTCGGGCGGGGCCGGCGGATTGATTGCGGGCGCAGTGCTGTTTCAGACCGCATCGTTGATCGATGGGGTCGATGGCGAAATGGCGCGGGCTACGTTTCGCACCAGCGCGCGGGGTGCATCCTGCGATGCGCTGATCGACGGCGCGACCAATGGGGCGTTTCTTCTCGGGCTTGGGCTGAACCTTGCCCGGCATGGCAGTGCCCACGCGCAGGTGCTGGGAATGGCCAGCTTTGCCTGCCTCGGCACCGGGCTGACTGTGCTGGGCGTTCAGGCGTTGATCCAGGGCAGCTCGGTCAATTTTGACGCACTGAAGCACCATGTCCGGCGGCGCAACACGCCTCTGGCCAATTGGCTGATTTGGCTGACGATGCGCGATTTTCTGGCATTGGCCAGCGCCGCGTTCATCCTGTCCGGTCTTGCCTGGTTTGCGCTTTATGCGCTGACAATTGGCGCCTGCCTGTGGATGATTGCGGTGATCGCACTCGCCGCTTCATCCGGCTGGGGCCACATGCGCTGCAAACCACGCCAGTGCGGACCACCCATCGATCGCTACATCTCCATCTTGCGTCCCGAATAATATTGCACCCATTCAGCGTTAGGATTGAACAATGTCCAGCAACCCGCCTTCGAACTATTATTGGAATTATCAATTCACTGATCGTAATAGCAACACATACGATCTAACATTTGTTACAAGCTCAACTCCTGATGGAGGCTCTGGCACAGTTTATACGTTAGAATCGGGATATGGTGTAGTAAATGGAATTCAAGTTAATATAGATCAAGATCCAGATAACGAAACGTT
>CAIOKP010000282.1 GCA_903858875.1 uncultured Sphingomonadales bacterium | reverse complement strand
GCGAGACCATTGCTCCCAACTGTCCGCATGGACGCCCCGCGATGCGAGCCTTGGCGTCAGATCACGCCGATCGCGGTGATATTTTCCCGACGCCTTGATGGGGCGCAAGGCGGCGGCCGCCATGGCCTGCCAAATACATGAACGATCCCCCCAATATCGGTTCAGCCTGCGGACAGCGCAGAAGGTTTAGCGATGCATACAAGACGAGCGCTCCGGGTGCGGCGGCCCTTGTCAGGGAGATGGATATGACGAAATCCAAGCTGAAAATGAAGTCCGGCCCCGGTGCGGTGGCGACCATCGCGCTGACCCTGGCGGCTTTGGCCATGCCGGTTGCGGCGCTGGCGCAGGATCATGAACACGACGGCGAACATCGGGCCAACGCCCCGGCACGCCCCGCGGCGCCAGCGCGTCCGGCGGCTCCGGTCGCGCCGGTCCGGCCCGCGGTTTCAGCGCCGCCGATGCGACCCGGCCCACAAACACCGCCGACCATGGTTCGCCCCATGCCCGGTGGGCATGGCAACACGGGCTGGACCGGAACGCCGGGTGCGACGCCGGCCGCAACGCCGCCCGGCGCTATGGGCAATTTCCAGCGTCCGACCGGACCAGGACAACCCGCTAATCCCGCCAATGGCGCATGGGGTGGCCGATCCGGGCAAGCAGCGCCACCACGGCCCGGGCCACAGCGCGGGCCGGACTATGGCCGCTCGGGCATGCGGGGCGACAATCGTGCGTGGTCGCATGACTGGCGGGGCGACAACCGCTACAACTGGCAGAGCTGGCGCGCGAGCAACCGCGATGCGTTTCATGTTGGCCGGTATTACGCGCCCTATCGCGACTATTCCTATCGCCGTTTGAGCATCGGCTTCATGCTCGACCAACTGTTCTATGACCCAAGCTATTGGATCTATGATCCTTGGTCATACCATTTGCCCCCGGCATATGGCCCCTATCACTGGGTGCGGTATTACGACGATGCGCTCCTCGTCGACACCAATACCGGTCAAGTGGCCGAAGTGCTTTACGATTTCTTCTGGTAGGCTGCGGCGTATTCATAGGCCCTGTTGATCCGGGACCGCTGACAATTTGCCCCCGCGCATTCGCCAATTCGGCCAATGCGCGGGGGTTTTGTTGGGCGATGGGCAAATGGCCTCTTGCCGGATAGGCGTGGGCTGGGCCAAACGGCGTGTCTTTTACTGTTTGAGCAAAGCACCATGCCCGCGATAAAACCGCCTGCCACCCCCGACCGCGATGCGCTCGCCCGCCAAGGGGTGTTGGTGCGCGCCAGGCTGGACGCTGATCCGTCGGCGTATCGCATCCCGGTCGAGGCGGTCGAAATCTACGCGATCAGCGATTTTCTCAGCGCCGCCGAATGCGAACGTTTTACCGCGATGGTCGATGTCACCGCCCGGCCATCGGCGGTGTTCGAAACCGTCCACCATGAACGATATCGCACCAGCTATTCAGGCGACGTCAATCGCGGCGATCCCTTTGTCGCGATGATTGAGCGGCGGATCGACGACCTGTTGGGGCTCGATCCCAGTTTTGGCGAGACGGTCCAGGGCCAGCGCTATACGGTCGGGCAGGAATATCAGGGGCATTGCGACTGGTTCCCGCCGGTCGCCCACTATTTCGCCAGCGAGGCAAAAATGGGCGGCCAGCGCAGTTGGACGACGATGATCTACCTCAATGATGTCGAGGACGGCGGCGCCACCGATTTCCCCAACATCGGCGTCACGGTCGCGCCGCGTCAGGGGATGTTGCTGGCCTGGAACAATGCGCGCGCCGATGGCACGCCCAATCCCCACACGCTGCACGCCGCAAAGCCAGTGGTGCGGGGCGTGAAATATGTGATCACCAAATGGTATCGCACACGGCCGTGGGGGCAGATGGCCACGGCGTAAGGCGGGAGGGCGCAGTGCCCCCCCCCGTTACACATCACACAGGATCGAGCGCCTCAGCGATCAGCTTGCGCGTGTTTTCGATGCCATAGAGGGCAATAAAGCTGCCCATACGCGGGCCTTGCGCCGACCCTAGCAACGTCTCGTACAACGCCTTGAACCAGTCGCGCAGTGTCTCGAACCCAAAGTGCGGGTCCTTGCCCACCGCATAGACGATGTTCTGAATTTCCTCAGCCGTCGCATCATCGCTGGTCGCGGCCAATTCCTCGTCGAGCGCCGCCAGCGCCGCCCCTTCACCATTCTCCGGCTTGCGACGGTGGAGCGTCGGCGCGATAAAGTCGCGGTTATAGGCCAGCGCCCGCATCACCAACGCGTCCAGCGCCGGATGGGCCGCAGGGTCCGCATTTTCGACATAATTGGCGAGATAGGTCCACACCTGATCGCGCGTCCCATGCGCGCCCAACACGCCAACGAGGTTCAACAACAAACCAAACGTCACCGGCAAGGTTTCCCCCGCCCCCGTGCCATCGCCCGTTACGCGCAGCAGGTGCCAGACCGGGTTGCCCAATTGCTGCTCAATCGGCTGCGTCGCCAATTTCTCGCGGAACTGCCAATATTCGTCTACGGCGCGGCCGATAATGCCGGGGTGCAGTGATTTGGCGCTCTTGGGATCGCGGAACAGATAGAAGCTCAGCGATTCCTCGCTGCCATAGGTCAGCCATTGGTCGATGGTCAGCCCATTGCCCTTGGACTTCGAAATCTTCTCGCCTTTTTCGTCGAGGAAGAGTTCGTAGATCAGCCCTTCTGGCTTGGCGCCGCCCAATACGCGCGCGATCTTGCCAGATTGCGTCACGCTGTCGGTCAGATCCTTGCCGCACATCTCGTAATCGACGCCCAGCGCCACCCAGCGCATCGCCCAATCGACCTTCCATTGCAACTTGGCCGCACCCTTGAAGATGCAATGCTCGATCACCTTGCCGCCCGGAACACTGGTATCCTCAAAGCGGATGATCCCGGCCTCGGCATCGACCACCTCGATCGGCACTTGCAAGACGATACCGCTGGTCGGCGATATCGGCAGCACCGGCGAATAGGTCCGGCGGCGCTCTTCCCGCAAGGTTGGCAGCATGATCGCCTGAATCGCATCGTAATTGCGCAGCACGCCGCGCAATGCCTCGTCAAATTCGCCCGAATTATAGCGGTCGCTGGCCGAAACGAATTCATAGTCGAAGCCGAACTGGTCGAGAAATTCGCGCAGGATGGCGTTGTTATGGCCAGCAAAACTGTCATGCGTGCCAAACGGATCAGGGATGCGGCTCAACGGCTTGCCCAGATTGGCGGCCAACAGTTCGCCGTTCGGCACATTGTCGGGCACCTTGCGCAACCCGTCCATATCGTCCGAAAACGCGATCAGCCGAGTTGGCGCACCGGTCAACACTTCATAGGCGCGACGAACCAGCGTGGTGCGCAGAACTTCCTGAAACGTACCGATATGCGGCAGGCCGCTCGGGCCATAGCCGGTTTCGAACACTACCGGCACGCCTTTCGGCTTACCCTGTGGATAGCGTTTTACCAGCTTGCGGGCCTCTTCAAACGGCCAAGCCTTGGACACCTGTGCGGCGGCGAGAAGTTCTGCTTCAGTCATGCCGCCGCTTTTGCGCAAGCCCCGCCAATACGCAAGTCCCAAGGCACATTCCGCCGATTTCGCGTGCGCCCGTAACCCTGCGTTAACCACGAATCAACGCGCCGCGCGCATGTTTAGCCGGTCATCATTTCACCGTCGGAGACCGCCCATGCCCTACCTTTACCCCCACACGACCCCCGGTACAGCCCGATGCCAGCGCCATGCCGATGGACCCGCGCGATCGGTTGCGTCGCTTTGGCCCGATCCGCTCCATAGCGCCGCGCCCGGGCCTGATCGAACGCATTTTGTTCGGCTAACCCCCGCGAACAACGGCCCCCGCGAACAACTGGCGCCTAACGCATTTACATTCGGGCATCCCGCCGCCATGCCCAAACATGATGCCTATCCACGCCGCCCCCGGAACCGACCCATTCGCCCTGCCCGCGCTGCATGCCAGTCACAGCGGCTGCTGGCTGCGGCCCGAAAGCCGGCCAGGCGCGGCGTCCGACACCCGCCCGATTGGCAAGGGCGAGGCGATCGTCACCGCCGCCGATACGGCGCTGTTGATCCTCAACGCGCCCTTGATAGCCAGCCGGCTGGGCTATCCTGATCTGTCGGGATTGGACCTGCTGGAACTGTTTGCCTTCGTCTATCCGGCGCGGTTCATGGTGCCGACGCCAAAGGGGCTGGCCCATGCGCTGGCCCTGCCCGCGGTCGACAGCGACAGCGATGTGCCTGCGCTCTTGCAACGCGCCGCCGCCGCGTTGTTGGCCGAATGTGGGTCGCCAGATTGGGCCGCGCGCGAGGGGGCCTGGACATCGCTACAGGCGCTGATCAAATTGCGGTGGCCATGGGCCGAATTGGTGGCACAGCGAATCGCGCGGCCGGACCGGGCCGAACGCTG
>CAIOKP010000281.1 GCA_903858875.1 uncultured Sphingomonadales bacterium | reverse complement strand
TGCGTCTGGAACGTCAATTGCGTGGGCACATCGGGAGTGATAGTAAATGCGGCGCTGACCGGAGAAGGAGCGATCAAACCGATGGAAGACGCACTCAACGTGTAGCCGACACCGGCTTTATTCAACGTCAGTGTGCTGAAGGTGGCCACACCCGGGACGCCACTATTGCCGGCATTGACCGTCACTGTGCCGCTCAACGTGCTGCCGCTCGGATTGGCAGCCAGCGAGAGCGTCACGGCATTGGTCGCGGTGGTGACCGTGAAATGCGCGCGGGCAGGTTTCGCGCGCGAAATGTCGGCAATCAGCGCGGTGATAAAGTCCGCGGTCGGGGCCGCGACCTGTCCGCCGACCGACAGCGATAAGGCAAAGGTAAAGGGCGCGCCCGGCGGCGTCGTTTGCCACCATTCGGTTAGCCGCAAATTGCCGCCATAGGCCGAGGCGATATCGGTGACGGCGCGCACGGTGCCCTTGTAGCGGTGGATCGCGATGGCGCTGGCCACGCGGGCGCGGCGGATCGCGATCGGCCATGCATCCGACCATTGTTCGACCCCGACGGTTGCGGCCAGCCATGGCAGGAATACCTCTGGGCAGTCGGTGGGCGACCATAGGGCGCGCAAGGGGGCCGCGAGGGCGCCGATCCTTTCGGCCATTACCTGGGCCAGCGCCGTTTCGAGCGGAGTGGCATTGGGCGGCAACAGGCTGTCGGTCATACGGTCCCGCCATCGGTGATCGCGATGCTGGTACAATTTCCGGCCTGTTGCTTGGTCGGCAGGATATCGGCGGCAGGGCTCGACAGATTAGCGTTTTCGACGCCGTTGACCATGATCGCGCCGGTCAGCCCGTCGCGGGTGATCGCCCGGCCCAGCTTGCGACTGTCCGCGACATAGCTGGCCACCGCCGCCTGCGCCGCCGCCAAGGCCACGCTATGTGCCGCGCCGGGGAAGAAGGTCGGCGCCGCAACGACCGCGAAGGGCAGGATGGTGGCGGCCTGGACCACGACATTATCGGTCATCGGGCGGATCGTATCGGCGCCCAGCTTGGCCGTGACATTGCCCAGCGTCGTTATTGTGGGGGTGCCATCGCCGCTGTTGGCCAGCACCGTGATCAGCACGGTGCCAGGCGTCGGGCTATCGACCGAAATATCGCGCACATCGCTGTCGGCGGACAGCGCATGGAACATATAGGCGCCCTCTGGCCCGGCCACCGAATAGCTTTGCGGGGCGAGGACGACGCGCTGGCGCAGGGCGGTGTCGCCCTCGTCCACTTCGGCAATGCCGGTCAGCGGGTCGGCGGGGGTCAGGATATAGCGTTCGACATCCATCAGTGCCGCTAGGTTGTCGAGGTCGCCTCCTTGCGCATAGGCGATCAGGACCGCCTGCGCCGCGTCGTTGATGCGCTGGCGCAGGACCATCTCCTGATAGGCCCCGACCTCGAGCAGCTTATATGCCGGGTCGCTTTCCAGCACCGCCGAATAGTCGGTGTATTTGCCCTGAAAACTGGCCAGCCAACCGGCCAGCAAGGTTTCATACGATAGGACATCGACCACGTTGGGCGGCGGGAGGCGCGACAGATCAACGCCCGTAAAATCGCTGGAAGCAACGGCCATGGATCAGCCCCCCGTATTTGCGGTGGCGGCGGGTGCGGGCCATGCTGCAATCCCGGCTTCGGTCAGCGACCACCCCAGCATCATGTCCCCGCGCGGGGACAGTTGTACCGCATAAAGGTCGGCGGGCAGGGCCAAGGGTTCGCCCGCGTATGCCGCCGTAGGGTCGAGCGGGAACACCCGATACGGGTCCGCCAATGTGGCCAGCAGTGCCAAGCCCGAGGCATCGAGCGTGGCAGGATTTTGTGGCTTAGCCATCGCATTACTCTCCATCAGGACACCCATGTCCGTTTCCATTCCAGGCCGATGTTGACCCATAGGTTTTGGGCGGCAAAACCAGCGCCGGACACATCGCGGACGCGGAACGATACGGTATTATTGGCGGTCACCTGCACCTGGCAGATTTCGATGGCGCTGGTGGCGATGTACATATTTGTCATGGCCACCGACATGCCGACTTCCGCTCCATAGACCGTTGCGGTCAAAACTGCGGACACCCCGTTGGCCGCGACCGCCGGAATAGCCAAAGTGCCAAATTGCAGCGAAATCGGCTTTGGCGGCGTCACCTCGAACCACAGGCTTTGCGTGGCGTCAAAACGGAGTTTCATACTATCGGCCCCGCCGATAATCCGGCGCGCGGGCAGGTGGCATCCGGCGCCGCTGGCCGAAATACCGATATTCTGATTCCCGGTGGGTCCGGCCGAATTGTAGAGCGTCAATTCGTGGCCATCGCCAATACCGGTGGTCGGCAGCGTGATCGACACCGTGGTATTGGCCACCGCATTATTAATCGCCATCCAATCGCCGCGCGGGACGATGGCTGGGGTAGTGCTTACAGATTGCGAGGTGGTCGAAAAATCAGTCCAGTGGCCGAATGTGTTAGACCGGAAAACCGGGTGATAATCGGGCATCGTGGTGCCGTTATTATAAATCGAGCAGCCGCGCTGGCTTGGGCCGCTCGACCTTTCGATAATCACGTCCTGGCCAATTGATCCGCCGTAGATGATCGCATCGATCACCTTGTAACCGGCGGCGATGGCATCGCGGCTGCGCTTGATCGACAGGCGGTAGCGGCAGTCGCTGACCGTTTGCGACCCCGTGGCCGCGCCGCCAAAGATCGCCAGCGCGGTTTGCAGATTTGCCTTGTCGGCCATCGAGATGATTTCGAGGTCGCTATCGATCACGCCCGCGCTGTAAATGGTCGCACCGTCGACCGTGACGGTGGTATCAACCGCAACGACGCGCCCGCGCAGGAACGATCCCAGATAGATCGTCTTTTGTGACGAGGTGACCAACAGGTCGAGCGTAAACATCGACATTTGGCCGGCGAAAGGCGTTTCGGTCAGGCGTTGTGGTTTGTAGCTGTTGCCGCTGGATGTGGTGTCGATCACGCCGCCGGTCAGGCACGAACCGGACGACAGGATGTTGTGGATTTCGCCGCGCAGGTTGCCCATCCCGGCCCAACCCTCAAACGCGAAATTGACATTCCACGCCACCATATAGCCGGGGCACAGGATGCCGCCGCCCGCCGGGTTGATCGCCTGCCCATTGGTTTCACCCAATTCCACCCGCCCTTCAAGGATCAGGCGGCTGTCGCGCATATTGCT
>CAIOKP010000280.1 GCA_903858875.1 uncultured Sphingomonadales bacterium | reverse complement strand
CCGCCATTGGTCGCCACGGGGAAATTGCCGACCACAATGCGGTCGATCCAGCCCGACGTGTTCGACTGGCTGAACACCGCGCGCAGCGCCAGCGTGTCGCCCAGCGGGATGTTGACCATGGCATTTTCGCCATGGTTGAGGCCGCCATGTTCGGTGCCCGAACCCATGACTTCGGCGCTGGCTTCCCACTTGCCGATCTTGGGCTTGTTGGTGATCAGCTTGATCGTGCCGCCCATCGAGGACGAGCCATACAGCGTGCCCTGCGGCCCGCGCAGCACTTCGACCTGCGCCAGATCATACAGCGTCGGGTCGATCACCACCTTGCCATTCTGGGCGGCGGCGGGCGAGGTCAGCGGGATGTCGTCGAGGTAAAAACCAACGGTGGGCGAATTGCCGCCCGACGAGGTCATGCCGCGCATTTCAAACTCGGTTTGGCCCGACCCCATCGACTTGATCGAGACGCCCGGCGTTCCGGCGGCAAGATCGGTAAAGCTGCTGATCCCGCGCGCGGCCAGGTCGGCGCCCGATACGGCGGTGATGCTGATCGGCGTCTTGTCGGCGCTGGTCAGGCGCTTTTGCGCGGTGACGACGATTTCGGTCACGCCTGTGGAGGCGGCGCTCGATGTGGCGGCGGTCGCGGCGCCATCAGCGCCTTCGGCCCGGGCGGTTCCGGCGATCATCGCCACGGCCAGCGCGGCCAGGCCGGCGGTGCCACGAATGGAAATTTGGCGGCGGTTGTCAATCTTGCGGTTCATATGATCCCTCACGCTGGTTAGCGTTCCTGCCTGCATGTATTTGTTTTATTGCTTTTATATTCATCGGCTCACAGCGGATCGATCGCCTCCCTCCTCAAAGAGGCGGCAGATTTTCGCTTTGGCTGATGCGAAACTGACGTAAAGTTGAAAGCAGGTCAAGTGTCCAATATTGAACATACGACCTTAATTCGGGGGAGGCCCTGTTTCGGCTCGGAACAATGGGGGGTTACGGGGTGGCAGCCTGGCCGGATTGGGCCTAATGGAGCGGACGACTACTCACTTACCCGGATGCCTGCCCCCATGTTTGACCTGCCCAGCCTAAAGATCAAAGCCCGCAGCGGCATTTATGCCACGGGGCAGGAGCGGGTCGTGCAGATCCTCGAAACGGCGGTCGAGATCCTCATTCAGGATGGCTTTCCCTCGGTTACACTGCGCGAAATCGCCCGACGGATGGATATTCGGGTCAGCGCGATCCATCACTATTATTCCAGCCGCGATGATTTGATCCTTGATGTCCTGTCGGGCGTACTCAGTTCGTACGAAGAGTTTTTTGAAGGATTGCGCACCGCTTCCGACCTGCAACCGGAGGAACGGCTGCGCGCGTTTATCAACGCCATTCTCGACGATATCCTGACGCTCAAAACGACCCGACTGTTTCCCGAATTATGGGCCTTGGCCGGGCGGGACGAGAATGTCTCGCGGATGATTGATGCAATTTATATCCGGTCCCGCGTGCTCGTGACGCGGTGCATTGCCGAGATCAATCCTGCGCTGGACCTGCGCACACGCGAAAACCTGGCGCTGTTTCTGACCGCCTCGCTCGAAGGGGTCACGATTTTTGCCGGCCATGGCAAGCCTTGGGCTGGCGAGATGCCGCAGTTGAAGGCGATCGCTTGCGACAGCTTGATCGCAATGGTGTGCAATGCGCGGCCGATAGCCGATCCCGACCCCGATTGGCGGCCGCCGACATTGCTGGATGCGGCCAGCTATGTCGCGTTGACCGACCCGGTATAAAGCGGGGTTGAACTGCCGCGCTCAACCCAATCGCGGGGGCCAAAACGGATAATGGCGGCGGTCTGATCGGACCGCCGCCATTATCTTTATCGCCAATAATTGTGTGGTTTAGCGCGAGCGCGGCGGCGGGCGGTCGCCGGTGCGGGCCGGGCGGGCGTCGGCGCGGGTCAGCCGACCCTTGCGCGCCGCTGGGCCGCCTTCGCCGCGCGGCGGGCCGTCATAGCCACGCGGTGCGTCGTTGCTGCGCGGCCCGCGCGATGGGCCGTCGTAGCTACGCGGCGCGGCGCCCCGAGGTCCTTCATGGCGGGGTCCTTCGCGGCGGGCGCCTTCATGACGCGGGCCATCGTTCGACTGGCCACGGTGCGCCGGTCGGCGAGCGGCTTCACGCGGCGCTTCGTTGCTCTTTTCGATGGCGATGCCGCTTTCGTCCTCGGCGCCGTCTTGAGCGGTGCGCTTCAACGCGTCGCTGAACTTGGCTTCGATGGCGCGGGGCACCTGGAACCAGGTTTCGTTCTGTTCGATGCGGATCGCGCCGATTTCGTTGCGGGTAATGTGACCACGGCGGCACAGCAATGGCAAGATCCAGCGCGGATCGGCGTTTTGACGACGGCCGATGTCCATGCGGAACCAGACGGTGTCTTCAAAGCCTTCGCGGTGGCCGTTGGTGCGGGCGGCATCGCCGCTCTTGCCCGACAGGTCGATGAGGTCTTCCGGCTCGGGCAGAGCCTTGGTGTGCGAACGCAGCAGCGCCAGCGCGATATCAACCGGGTCCTTCTGGGCGAGCAGGTCGAGCGCCAGTGCGCGCTCTTCCTCGGTCGCTTCGATCGGCTCGAGCAATGTGACGATCAGGCGTTCACGGTCGCGCAGGCGGATCGCTTCGGCGCTGGGCACGTCGATCCAATTGGCGGTGATGCGGGCATCACGCAGGATGCCTTCGACGCGGCGGCGGCGCGGATACGGCACGACCAGCACCGCGGTACCCTTGCGCCCGGCGCGGCCGGTCCGGCCCGAACGGTGCTGCAAGGCCTCGGCATCGCGGGGCACTTCGACGTGGATGACCAGGCTCAGCGTGGCGACATCGATGCCGCGCGCGGCCACGTCGGTGGCGACGCAAACCCGGGCGCGACCATCGCGCAGCGCCTGCAACGCATAGTTGCGCTCGTTCTGGCTATGCTCACCCGACAGGGCGACAGCGGCAAAACCGCGCTCGACCAGCAGCGAGTGCAGGCGGCGGACATTGTCGCGCGTGGCGCAGAACAGCATCGCGGTTTCGGCTTCGTGGAAACGCAGCAGGTTGACGACGGCATGTTCGATGTCCGACGGCGACACGCTGACGACTTCATAGGTGATGTCGCCGTGGCCGCGATTGGCGTCGATGGTCGAAATACGCAATGCATTGGTCTGAAACCGCTTGGCCAGCGCCAAAATCGGCTTTGGCATCGTGGCCGAGAACAACAGCGTGCGGCGCGTGTCGGGTGTCGCGTCCAGCAATTGCTCAAGATCGTCGCGGAAACCCATGTCGAGCATTTCGTCGGCTTCGTCCAGCACGACAAATGACAGGTTCGACAGGTCGAGCGCATTGCGTTCGAGGTGGTCACGCAGACGGCCCGGCGTGCCGACAACGATCTGGGCGCCACGCGACAGGGCGCGGCGTTCCTTCAACGGGTCCATACCGCCGACGCAGGTCGTGATGGTCAGGCCGGTGCGGGCATAGAGCCATTCCAGCTCCTTGCTGACCTGCAACGCCAATTCGCGGGTTGGCGCGATCAATAGCGCGCGGGGCCCCCCCGATGCGGCAATGATTTTGTCGCCACTAAGCAGCGTGGCGGCCATCGCGACGCCAAATGCCACGGTCTTGCCAGAGCCGGTCTGGGCCGACACAATCATGTCGCGGTCGATGGCTTCGGGCTCGAGCACGGCGGCCTGAACCGGGGTCGGTTCGGCATAGCCGCGCTCGGTCAGAGCCGTGGCAATAGGTTCGGGAAGCTGGGTAAAGGGCATGAGGCCTCGATCAATTGGGGCTGGCGGAACCAGGTCGGTGACAGGGATGCGCGCTAGTGTTCAAGCGGCGCGTTTCAGGCCCGACCCCAATGCAAGATGCCACGTAGGGAAGATTGGCCAAGCGCCGGCCCTTAGAGCCTTATTGCGGATTTAGCTATCAACAAATGCCAGCGACTGCGCCAAATCGTACAAAACATTGATCACGCGTGGTATTTGGCGCGATAGCGGTAAAAGATGCACCATTTTCTACGTAATTCAACGGCATGGCCCGCACATTATGTGCCGCATCGGGACTTGAGTGGGGCGAAAAATTGGCGATAACAGGCTTATGACCATTGCCACCTTGCTCGCCCCGCTGTTGCTTGCGCCCGCCGTTGCCCCCGCCGTGCCGGTGACGGTGCCCGTCACACCGATGACGCCCGATGTTGTGGCGAGCTATGACCCGGTGCTGCCCGACGCCGATTTCATCCGGCGCGAGGCGATGGTGCCGATGCGCGATGGGGTGAAACTGTACACCGTCATCGTCATGAAGAAGGGCACCAAGGGCGGTCCGATGCTATTGTCGCGATCCCCCTATAACGCGCATGGCGATGCGACCCGGACCCACAGTTTGCGCATCGTTGATATCGTGCCGGCGCTGGATGCCGATTTCGTCAGCGATGGCTATGTTCGGGTCTATCAGGACATTCGCGGGCTGCACCGGTCAGAGGGGGATCAGGTGATGAACCGCCCGTTGTCCGGCCCGTTGAACCCGACCGGCATTGATGAGGCGACCGATGCCTATGACACGATCGACTGGCTGGTCAAAAACGTGCCTGAAAGCAATGGCAAGGTGGGTGTGATCGGATCGTCCTACCTTGGATTTACGACGTTGATGGCTGAGATCAACCCGCACCCGGCGTTGAAGGCCGCCGTGCCGGAAAGCCCGATGGTCGATGGCTGGATGGGCGATGACTGGTTCCACAATGGCGCGTTTCGCGTGTCGGCGTTTGATTATGCGCTGGAACAAAGCACCGGCAAGGCGGATGCGGGCGCCGCCATCCCGCATGGCGCGGGGGATGATTACACGCACTATCTGGCGGCGGGGTCGGCGGGCGATTATGCCGCGAAATATGCGATTACCGGCGTGCCCTTTGTGCGCAAATTGATCGAAAACCCGGCCTATACCGAGTTTTGGAGCCTGCAAGCGGTCGACAAATGGCTGGGCGCGCGGCCGTTGACGGTGCCAACCATGCTGGAGGTTGGGCAGTGGGATCAGGAGGATTCCTATGGCGCCCCGGCGGTCTATCGCGCATTGAAGGACAAGCCCGGCGCGGCGGATAAATTGACGCTGGTGATTGGACCGTGGCGGCATTCGGGGGCCAATCACTATGGCTATGAACTGGGCGGGTTGACGTTTGCGGGCGATACGGCGGCGCAATGGCGGCGCGAATGGGTCAAGCCATTCTTTGACCACTGGTTGAAGGATGCGCCCGATCCGCACACGCCGCGCGTGCTGACCTATGCCACCGGTATCGACAAGTGGGAGGCCTCGCCGCACTGGCCGATGGGGACTGCGACGCCGTTCTACCTTGGCGCGGGGCATAGCGCCGGTTTTTCGGCGGGTGGCGCGGCGGGCAAGGCGAGCTATGTTGCCGATCCTGCCAACCCGGTGCCGTTTCTGCCGCGCCCGGTCGATATGAGCGATGGCGCGCAGTGGAAATCATGGCTGGTGCGCGATCAGCGGTTTGTCGATGGGCGGCCCGATGTGCTGACCTTTACCGGCGCGGCATTGAGCGCACCGGTGCATATCATGGGCGCGCCAGGGGCGGATATTTTCCTCTCGACCAGCGGCACTGATACCGATGTGGTAGTCAAATTGCTCGACATCTATCCCGACGATGTGCCCGAGGGCGCGGGGCAGGGGGCCAAGCCCAGCATGGCAGGCTATGAATTACCGGTCGGGATCGAGATCTTTCGCGGGCGCTATCTGCACAGTTTTGCGCGGCCAGAGGCGCTGACGCCCGGCAAGGTCGAGCGGTTCCGCTTCAATCTGCCCAATGTCGATCATGTCTTCCTGCCCGGCCATCGCATCGCGGTCCAGGTGCAGTCGAGCCTGTTCCCGCTATATGACCGTAATCCGCAGCGTTTTGTGCCGAACATCTTTTTGGCCAAGTCGGGCGATTATCAGGCCGCGACCATCAGCGTGACTTACGGCGGGGCGCAGGCCAGTGCGGTGTGGTTGCCGATTGTGAAGTAGATCGCTTCGGAGTAAATGCGTAAGTATTGCGGTGTGCGAGGCTTAAACTAATACAGCTACAGGTCCCATCAATTGGGTATTCGCTGCGACAAGTGGTGGATATTTGAGCAATTGCGAGGATTTGTCCAAAATGCCAACGCACACCAAAACGATCGCCGATAGCAAAGCTGCATCAGGTTTGGCCGAACGTCTGGCCTTTATCGGCTTTTCCGAGGGTGATCGT
>CAIOKP010000279.1 GCA_903858875.1 uncultured Sphingomonadales bacterium | reverse complement strand
GCCCTTGGTCGCCCAGTGCTGCCAATTTTCCTCGCTCAATACACGCAAGGGTAGCTTTTTTTGGATATCCTTCAGGCGGATGTCGAGGCCGCGCACCCCGGGGTGATCACCGTGGCCGTCGGACCCCATATTCGCAGATTGGACATAGGGCATGGCTTCAGCTTCAGGCATCGCAACATCTCTCCACAATCGATCGTTAATGGAGCGATATTGCCATGCGTTGCCAGCCAGGGCGCGTGCATGTGCATGCAATTATAGATACTATTGCGGCAGAATTTACATGTTTGTGGCGAGATGGGTGTCCTTCAAACCGTTGCACGCCGCCCGGTCCTCAAAACGGTGTGCTTTGCGAAATTCACGGGGACGGGTGTCTTTCAGCCTCAGAAAATGGCGGTTGAACAGCGCCATGTTCGAATAGCCAACTTCGGCGGCGATCATGGCAATGGCGCTGTTCTCGTGAATCAACATCGAACAGGCGCGGCCTATCCTCAGGCGGATGACGTAGTCCATCACGGTCATCCGGGCCTGACGGCGAAAGATGCGCTGCAAGGCCGATGTGCTGACACAGGCTATGTCTGCCAGTTCATCCAGCACAATTGTTTCTGTAAAGTGGCGATGCAAGTGATTTAGAACCCGCACCAGTCTGGGATCTTGCGCGATAACGGCTTGATCATCTTGCGGGTGGTTGGCCAGATCCAAGGCATCGCGGTCGGCGATCAGGATATCGAGGGCGGAAAGCAGCAGCAAGGTCCGCTGTGCAGACTGTGTGCTGCGCATGGCCAACATCAAGGGCCTGACCCTGGCACGCGCCGCCGCTGAAAAGGCGACACCGCGGCGCGCACGGGCGATCAGGATATCGAGGCCCCGAAATTCAGGCATGAGTTCGACAAGACGCGTAGCCCATTCATGGGTGAACCAGGCGACTAGCGCGACATGCGGTTCACCCTCGGCCACAATCGCGCGCGACTGCCAGCTGTGGGCGATGCCCGGTCCGATGAGCACCAGATCGCCATCCTCATAGCCGTCCACATCATCGCCGATGTAGCGGTGACCAAGGCTGTTGAGCGTCAGTGTCAGTTCGTATTCGGGATGGCAATGCCACTCGAAAGGGATCTCCGTTGTCAATCGGCGGTCGAGGAACGCCCAGGATTCCCCATCTTGGCGCGCGACGTTTTCAATAAACGGCTTCATGATACAAAATCCGGAAGGGTGAGGCTTTTGGCGCCGAAATTATACCGAAACTTGCCCCGATTCATATTGAGCCACCTTGCCACGATCAGGCGTTTGGCGGCATCCCGTTGATCTCCATCCCGCCAATGGCAAACCGCGTCAGCCATAAGGCCGACAATTGCGCCCGCTCGGCAAAGCTGTCGGGGATGGCGAATTCCGCATCGCTATGGATCGCCCCGCCGCGCACGCCCAGCGTGTCGATATTGGGCAGCCCATGGGCGAACAAATTGTTGCCTTCGCACACACCGCCTGATGGCGCCCATGCCAGATCCTGTCCGATCAAGGCGCCGACCGCGCGTAAACTGGCGAAGAGCCGGTGTTGGGTGTCGGTAAACGGCTTTGGCGGGCGGGTGATCCCGCCATGCAGCGCCACGTGCAGGCCATCGCCTTGGCCGGCAGCGAGGCAGGCGGCGATGGCGTGTTCGACCCACGCCTGATCCGCCACCTGCGGCAAGCGCACGTTAAAGCGCAGCACCGCGCGGTCGGGCACGACATTGCTGGCGCCGCCGCCGTCGATCCGTGCGACGTTGAACGTCACCCCATCGCGCGCGCCATTCAGCGCGTCGATGGCACTGGCGATCCGCGCCGCCGCCGCGATGGCATTGCGCCCCGCGGCAAAATCGCGCCCGGCATGGGCGGCCCGGCCGATCACCACGACATGATAATTGCCCGACCCCTTGCGTGCCGATACCAATGTACCATCGGCCAGCGCTGGTTCATACGTCAGCCCGATATTGGCCCGCCCCGCCAGTTCGCGCAGCAAGGGCGCGGAGGCCAGCGACCCGGTTTCCTCATCCGGCGATAACAGCACCGTATAGCCCAACCGCGCGGCAGCGGGATGCCGCTCGACCGCCGCCAGCGCGCCCAGCATCACACTGATGCCACCCTTCATGTCGGCGATGCCGGGGCCATTGAGCCGGCCATCGGGCAGGGGCGTGACCGTCTGAAAGGCGCTCCCCTCGGCAAAAACCGTGTCGTAATGGCCGGTCAACGCCACCTGCACCGGCGCATCGGGCCGCACGGTCAGCCGCAGCGATGCGCCCTGTGGCACATCAACCACCGCGCCATCGGGCATAACCTGCTGCACCGGCGCCAGTTGCACCCGCTCGACCCCGCCGGGGAAACCCGCCAGCGTATCGCCCAGCACATCGGCCATGCGGGTAAGCCCCGCCAGATGGCCGCTCCCGCTGTTGATCGCCGCCCAGCCACAGGCGCGCGTCACCAAATCCTCGCCCGCGATGGCGTCCAACATCCGCCGATCCTCGGCGCTCAACGCCGCGATCATGGCTGCGCGGCCCAGGCGCGGAAATCCTGCGCCCTACCACAGGCGGCGATGGGCCGTTCGGTGCCGCTGATCACGCCGCCCTCGGTCGGCTGGCATTCGCGGATCGTGCGGATCGCATCGGTGCGGACATGCAAGGTCGGCCCAGCGTCGAATATGTCGCAATAGCCGTCATCGACAAACCCCTCCGCCTCCAACAACCGCCGCGCCGGGGCAGAACCGGGATGCGCGCGGCCGACCGCCTCGCGCGCGGCTTGCGGCAGCATCGATGTGTAGATGGGATAGCGCGGCATCAGGTCGGCAATGAACTGATTGCCGTGCAGCGCGTTGTAGAAATCCGCCTCGTGAAACGCGCCGCCAAAAAATGGCCCGGCGACCGCTTCCCAGAACGGGCTGATGTCGGCCTCGACCCAGCCGCGCAATTCGGCCACCACCCGGTCGCCAAAGCGGGCACGGTGGAGTGCGATGAACAGATAGCGGCTGCGCGCCAGCAATTGCCCCATGCCGCCCGCCCGCGCATCGGGGTGGACGAACAAGCCGCCGACCTCGCTCGCCCCATCGAAATCATTGACCAGATGTAGCACATGGGTTGAAAACACGCGGTCGAGATCGCGCGAAACATGCGTGACCCGCGCCGATTTATAACTGTAAAACGGCCAAGTCGCGCCGAGCCGTGAATAAAGGCTGGCGGTGCCAACCACCCGTCCCGCGCCATCATCCAGCACGACCATATAGAATTCATTGACCGGCGCAGCGATGTCGGCGGTCAGCGACGCCTCGCTCCACGCGATCTTTTCGGCCAGCGCATCGCGGTCGGCGGGCAGGTTGGTCATGCCGCCGCCGGTCAATGTCGCAAGGTCGAGCAAAGCGGCAAGGTCTCTGGCTCGGGCGGGGCGGACGAAGGGCTGGCCGGGTGGTGGCGTCACAATTCGCCCTCCGCAAAGCCCAGCGCCGACAGCAATGCGCCGCGCGCCGTCATGCATTGCCGCCACAGATCCGCCTCGCCCAGATCGGTGGGCGCGATGGCCTCTGGCCAATGTGCCTCCACAACGGTGGCCACCCGGTCGAGCTTTGCCGGGTCGAGCAGGAAGCGCGGGTCGATCGCGGCATGGGCCGCTTCACTGACCGCCACGCGCAGGCGCAGACACGCTGGCCCCCCGCCATTCCGCATGGATTCGCGCACGTCCACCACCTCCACTTGGGCAATCGGGCCATTGGACGCGACTTGCTCGCCCAGCCATTGCCACACAGTCGGAGTGTCGCGCACTTCGCCCGGCACGACAAGCGTCATATGGCCATCCGGCATCGTCACCAGTTGCGAATTGAACAGATACGACCCCACCGCCTCGGCCAGCGAAATGCGGTCGGCGGGGGCCTCGATGATCACCGCGCCCGGTACGGCGGCGCGGATCGCGGCATAGGTCTGGGCCGGGTCCGCAAAGGCGTGTTGATGGGTGAACAGCACATGTTCGTTGGCGACCGCCACGACATCATTGTGAAAGGCGCCAGCGGCAATCGCCGCCTCGCTCTGTTGCACCAGCAAGGCGTCGGTCAGCCCATGGCGGCGGACAATGGCGGCGCTGGCGGCGCGGTGCTGGCGGGAGGGGTAGGCGCCGCCCCGGAGGCCCAGAGCGTCGCCATGGACGAAGATCTCCACCCCGCGTGCGCCGTGACCAGCGCCCATCCGCATGTGGTTGGCGGCGCCTTCGTCGCCCAATGCGGCGGGCAGCGCGGCGTGGACCGCAAAATGGCGCGGGTCGGCAAAGGCGAGTTGTAATTGGCGCAAGGTCTGGACAGGCTCGATGCTGCGGTGGAGCATCGACGACAGGTTGGCGACCGACAGATGGCACCGGCCATCGGCCGTATCGGACGCGGGCGACACGGTCGCGGCATTGGCCGTCCACATCGCCGAGGCCGACAGCGCCGCGCCCAGCATCGCCGGTTCCTGCGCAAAGGCGGCGCGGCATACCGCGACATCATCGCCGGCAAAGCCCAGTTCGCGCAGCCAGTTCACATCGGGGCGCGGGTGCGGCAACAGCATCCCCTGATCCAGCCCCAGCGCCAACATCCGCCCCATCTTGTCCAGCCCCTGCAACGCGGCGGCGCGTGGGCGCGCGATGCTGCCCGCATTGCCCATAGAGGCGAGGTTGCCAAAGGACAGGCCAGCGTAATTGTGGCTTGGCCCGATCAGGCCGTCGAAATTGATCTCACGCATCGGATGTCTCTCTTTCAGGCGTCTAGCCCGCGAATTTGGGCGGTCAGGTCAGCGGGGGCAGGGGCCTCGAAACTGGCGACCGGATAGGCGCAATAATCGGCGGCGTAATAAGCGCTGGGCCGATGATTGCCGCTGTCGCCCAGCCCGCCGAACGGCAGGTCCGCGGCGGCGCCAGTCGTCGGCCGGTTCCAGTTGATGACGCCCGCCCGTACCCGGTGGCAAAAGGCCTCCCACAGCGCGGCATCGGCGGACAACAGCCCCGCCGACAGGCCATAGGCGGTGGCATTGGCGGCGGTGATCGCCGCGTCAAAATCGGCCACGCGAAGGATTTGCAACACGGGGCCAAAGATCTCCGCATCGGGTACTGTGACGCCGGTCACATCGAGGATCACCGGGTTGATAAACGCCGCGCGCCGCCCCGGTAGATCGGCCAGCGGCAGGATTGGCCGCGCGCCCGCCGCGATCATCGCCGCGATTTGCGACCGCACCCGGTCGGCGGCCGCATCGGACACAAGTGGGCCGAACGCCGGCTCCGGCACCGCATCCCACGCGCCCACGCGCAGCCGGCTGGCCAGCGCGAGTGTTGCGGCGACGATAGCATCGCCCTGCGGCCCGGCTGGCACGATCAAGCGGCGGGCGCAGGAACAGCGCTGGCCGCTGGTGATAAAGGCCGACAGCACGATGATCGAGGCGAGCATCGCCGGATCGCCATCCCACGCCACCAGCGGGTTATTCCCCCCAAGTTCCAGCGCGACAATGACGCCCGGCCGATCGACCATCGCGCGGCGCAAGGCCGCTCCTGTCGCGGCGGACCCTGTGAACAGCAAGCCGTCAATATCCGCCGCCACCAAGGCCTCGCCCGTCGCCCGCCCGCCCTGAACCACGCCCAGCACGCCATCGGGCAACCCGGCCTCGGCCCATAGGCGCGCCATGAAGGCGCCAGTCGCGGGCGTTTCCTCGGACGGTTTGAACACCACCGTATTGCCCGCCAACAGCGCCGGCACGATATGACCATTGGGCAAATGACCGGGGAAATTATACGGTCCCAGCACGGCCATCACCCCATGCGCGTGATGGGTCAGCCGCGCGGTGCCAAAATCGGTGGCTGCCGTGCGGGTGCCCGCCCGTTCGGCCTGCGCGCGGATGGAAACGGCGACCTTGGCGGCCATGCCGGCGACCTCGGTGCGGGTTTCCCATGCGGGTTTACCGGTTTCGCGGGCGATGAGGGCGGCAAGCGGTTCCGCCTCGGCGCGCAACCGTTCGGCAAAGGCCTCGGCCAGCGCGATGCGGGTGGCCAAGGGGCATGCGCTCCACGATGGCAGCGCGGCGCGGGCGGCATCGACGGTGGCCGCGACGGCGACGGCATCGGCGATCGGGCCATCCCACACGACCTGGCCGGTGGCCGGGCAGGTGGATACCAGACGGTCGGTGGCGGCGGAGGATTGGCTCGACATGGCGGGTTCCTTATGCGAATATTGCAGTCATAGATGATTTTTTCGGCGGTATTTAGCGATGAATTCGCCGATATACATGAGTATATGGAATGAACGATGGGGACCGCCGCCTCTTGCCGCCGATGGCCATGCTGCACAGTTTCGAGATGGCCGCGCGGGCGGGGTCAATCTCCAGGGCCGCCGATGCGCTGAGCCTGACCCAGAGCGCGGTGAGTCGCCAGATTGCCAATCTCGAAGGGTGGCTGGGCGCCACGTTGTTTGACCGGCATGGGCGGCGGATTGTGCTGAATGCGCGCGGGCGGGCCTATCTGGAGGAGATTACCCCGGCGCTGGCGACGTTGCGGCGGGCGACGGCGCAATTGGTCAATCCGCCGGAAAACAACGTGATCGCGCTGGCGACCTTGCCCAGTTTCGGCATGCGATGGCTGGCGCCGCGGTTGCCGCGATTGACGGCGCGGCATGCCGATCTGGTGGTGAATATCATCGCGCGGGTCGATATGTTTGACTTGGCCGCGCAGGGGTTTGATGCGGCGATCCATGTTGGCCGGCCGGATTGGCCGGGCGCAACGCATGATTTCCTGTTTCGTGAACAGGTGGTGCCGGTGGTCTCGCCCACGATTGCGGCGCAATATGACATCCGCGCGCCAGAAGATTTCGCGCGCGTCCCCTTGCTGGTGCAATCCGAGCGGCGCGATGCTTGGGGTCGGTGGTTTGCGGCGGCGGGCGTTGCCGAACCGGGCGCTGCGGCGCAATCGAGCTTTTCGCATTTCCTGATGCTGGCACAGGCGGTCAGCGCGGGGGCGGGGGCGGCGCTATTGCCGACGTTTTTGATCGAGGCTGAATTGGCGGCGGGCACATTGGTGATCCCGGTGGACCGGCCGATGGATGAGGAGCGCAATTATTACCTCGCATTCCCCGGCGGCGCCCGGATGACACCGGCTTTCGCCCGGTTTCGCGAATGGATGCTGGCCGAAGCGCGGGGCGAGCAGGGCTAGCTGACGAACAATACCTCGCCCGCTGTGGCGCCCAGGGCGTGCAGCGCGTCGGGCGGCACGATCACGGTGTCGCCATCGGTCGCGGCGGGCACCACCGTCGCGCGGAAATCGGCCAAGCCGCCGCGCGCCAGCAAGCGTCGAGGTGCGGCCTCGCCCGGATCACCCACGACGCAAGCCAGGCGCCGCGCCTCGGCAATCGTGCGGATGCGGTCGCGGTCGCAGGTTACAGTTGGCCCGCCATCAAAGATATCGATCAGGCCGCTGCGCACAAAACCTTCGTTTTTCAGCATTTCATGCGCACGCACGCCGTGGCGATGCACCGCGCCGATAGCCTCCCGCGCGACGGGATCGACCAATTCGAGATAGATCGGGTGGCGGGGTGCCAGATCGAGGATGAATTGCCCGTCGGTCGAGGTGATCATCCGGTCGGCCTCGTCAAACGGCAGGCGAAAGAATTTGCTGGCGATCCCTTTCCAGAACGGGCTTTCATCCTGTTCGTCGAACCAACCGCGCAGTTCCGCCATCACCGCCGGGCCGAACAATTCACGGTGCATGCCGATCAACGCATACCGCGCGCGGGCCAGCAGCGATCCCGCCCCCGCCTGCCGCTTGCGCGGGCGCAGGAACAGCGATCCGACCTCGCTATGGCCGGAACATTCATTGACCAGCACCAGCGCCTGATGATCGAACCGGGTGCCTGCCGCTGGCGAAAATTGCGCTAGCGTGACGATGCGGAACGAAAAATGCGGCCGCTTGACCCCAACGCTGCCCTTGATCCCGGCGACGCCCTCGACCTCGCCAGTCTCGCTTTCGGTCAGCATCAGCATGTACCACGCATCGGCCGGCGCGACGTCGCCCGCAAAGCTGGCCGTCGACAGCGCGAGCCGCTCAGTCAACACGGCGCGGTCTTCGGGCAGGCTGGTAAAGCCCTTTCCCGACAGAAACGCGAGGTCGAGCAGCGCATCAATGTCGGCCAGCCCCGCCGGGCGCACAACCAGCATCAGGCGGCCACGGCAAGCCGTACCCGGACATCGGCCAGCGTGGTATCCAACCGCGTCAAAACCTCATCCGCCTCGGCCAGCGTCATGGTCAGGGGCGGCAGCAAGCGAATGCAGTTTTCGCCGCCACCGGCCACCAACAGGCCGTGGTCGCGGGCGATTGCCATGACTTCCCGATTGTTCGGCCCCATTTGCACCCCGATCAACAGCCCCTTGCCGCGCACATCTTTGACCACATCGGGATAGGCGGTGGCAAGCGTGGCGAGACCGTCGAACAGATGCGCCGATACCGCGCGCGCATGGGCCAGCGTCGCCTCCGCCGCCAACAGACGCGCCGCCGTCAAGGCCACCGCCATCGCCAACGGATTGCCGCCGAACGTGGTACCATGCGCGCCCGCCGCCATGCCCGATGCGGCCCGCGCCGTCGCCAAACAGGCGCCAACCGGAAATCCGCCGCCCAGCGCCTTGGCGATCGCCATGATGTCGGGCGCCGCGCCGTCAAACCATTGATGCGCGAACAGGCGGCCGGTGCGGCCCATGCCACATTGCACCTCGTCATAAATCAACAGCACGCCCGCCGCGTCGCACCATTGGCGAAGCTGTTGCAGGAAAACGCCGTCAAACGCGCGTGCGCCGCCTTCGCCTTGGACCGGCTCGATGATGACCGCTGCCGTTGTCGGGCGGGCGATAGCCTCGGCGATGGCGGCGGCGTCATCGGGGGAAACTTGCACAAAGCCGGGCAGGCGGGGGCCGAACCCTTCGAGATAGGTCGGGTTGCCCGAGGCGTTGATCGCCGCCATCGTGCGGCCGTGGAACGAGCCGGAAAAACCGATGATGTCGATCCGCTCCGGATGGCCAGCGGCATAATGGTGGCGGCGGGCGGTCTTGATCGCGGCCTCGACCGCCTCGGTGCCGGAATTGCAAAAGAACACCTGATCGGCAAAACTATGCGCCACCAACAGTTCGCCCAACTCCTGCTGTTGCGGGATGCGGAACAGGTTGGAGACGTGCCACAACCGCTGTGCCTGATCGGTCAGCGCGGCGACCAGCGCGGGATGCGCATGGCCCAGCGCATTGGTCGCAATGCCCGCCACGCAATCGAGATAGGCGCGGCCATCGCGCCCATACAGCCACACGCCCTCGCCCCGATCCACATCCAGCGCGGCACGATTATACAGCGGCATCAGGGCGTCGGTCATCAGTGGTCCTTTCACTTGGCCAAGTCAGGCGGTGCGGGTCATGGCAAAAATGCCGGTGGCATTGCCGCTGTCGAACGACAGGTCGAGCGCGCCGGTTTCGGCATCCCGGTCGCGAGTGATAAATTCAAAGAACGAGCCGGGGACCGGCAGTTGGACCGTCTCGCCATGCGCTGCGACAAAGGCGCGGGTCACGGTGGCGGCGCGAAACGCGGTCTGGCGGACATGACCCGACGCGGACACTTCGACCCGATCCTTGATCGCCCGGCCTAAGGCGCGCTGGGCCTCGGCCACGGCGGTGACATCACCGACGCGGTCAGTCACGTGGTTGAACGCATTGCCTTCGGTCGCGATCCACGCCGCCTCGGCGCTGGAGGATTTCAGGAGGGTGTAATCCGCCAGTGCGGGCGTCGCATGGTGGCACCCAAACGCGGCGGCAATGGCGGGGATCGCGGCTTGCGCTTCGGCCAGCGACACCGCCTCGCCGGCCGCGAACTGGTCCAGAACGGCGCGGGCGACGGTGTTCAGCGGATCGCGGCTGGTGCCAAAGATCCGCGCGCAGGCCGCCGCAAACGGCGCGTCGAATTGGTCGACATGCAATTCGGACACAAAGAATTGCGGCAAGGTTTCCGGGTAATCGAGATGGCAAAACGCATGGCCGGTCATCCGCAACCGGGGCAGCGGATAGGTCGCGGCAACGCGATAGCCGAGCGGTTCGAGAATGCGGCGAAACGCGCCTTCTCCCGCTGGCAGGGCGCCGGTGTCGCCGCTGGGCATCCGGATCGTGCGCAAGGCGCCATGGTCGAAGGTAATTCGCCCGCCGCCGGCCACCACATCGCCGACATACTCCGCGCCCTCGGGCACGCGGGCCACCAGATCGGCGAACAGGATGAGGTTCAATGCCGTGGCGAATTGGGCGCGGGTGATGTGGTCGGGGCTGTTGGACTGCCCCTCCGTCATGGGCGCCAGTTGCGCCGCCATTTGCGCGCTCTTGGCCGCACCCAACACCACACTTGCCAGCGACGAGACGGCAGACATATTCCGTTGTTCCTGAATTACCGCGCTACGTTTCACGATTACGCCTAATTTCCGGCGATCCCAAATGGAATGCGGGCATCTGCTTATGCTGATATGGAATGAAGGGCGGCGCTGTCACCCGGTCAAATCAGCGCGAGCTTTTCACGAGCGACGATCGCGGTCAGCCAATCGGCGCAGGCCTTGATACGTTGCAATTTGTGGGTGTCCCGATGCATGACCAACCAAAAACTGCGCTGGATCACATGGGGCGCGGCGACCCGCACCAGCCCGGCATCGGCATCCCCGATAAAGCAAGGCAGGACACCGACTCCCGATCCCGCTGCCAACAGGCGATGCTGGGCAAGGATGCTCGATGAGCGCAGATCGGCAGTCAGGGCAGGGTGGAAATCCGCGAGATAGCTCAATTCCGGCGCATAGAGCAGGTCGGGAATATAGCCGATCAGCCGGTGGCCCAGCAGGTCGGCGGGGCTCGCAATCGCGGGGTGCGCGGCCAAATAGGCCGGGCTGGCATAAAGGCGCAGCGCATAATCGGACAATTTGCGCGCGATCAGCGGCCCGGCCTTGGGCCGCGACAACAGGACGGCAATGTCCGCCTCGCGCCGCGACGGGCTGAGAAAACCGTTGGAGGCGACCAGATCGACCATCAAACGCGGATGGCGCGCAGTAAACTCGCCGAGGTGGCGGGCGACGATCCAGCTGCCAAACCCTTCGGACACGCTGATGCGAACATGGCCGGCGATACCCTGCGCCGGGTCGGTTTGATCGACCGCCGCCGCCGCCCGTGCCATCTGTTCGACCGCGGCCAGCAGCGCTTCGCCCGCCGGGGTCAGGATTTGCCCCTCGCGCGTTTGTTCAAACAGGGTGGTGCCAAGCCGGCTTTCCAGCCGCCGCAGCCGCCGCCCCATGGTCGTTGCATCGACCATCGCGTTGCGCGCCGCGCGGGCCAGCTGGCCCGCCTGCGCAATGGCCAGAAAGGCCTGATAATCGCTCCAGCTAATGTCCTGCATAATTGCAGGCTGCAATCGCATTTTTGACCATTGCTTGCAAGTTGGCGATGGATCATCACTCGTACCGAACGACAAATCAGAGGATTGCAAGTCATGCGCGAGATCGACCATTTCATCGTCGGCGGCAGCGGCGCCCACGCCGGGCGGGTCAGCAACGTGTTCGATCCGAACACTGGCGCGGTACAGGCGCAAGTTGCCTTGGGCGATGCGGCACTGCTCGACCGGGCGGTGCAAAATGCGTTGGCGGTGCAGCCGGAGTGGGCCGCGACCAATCCGCAGCGCCGCGCCCGCGTGATGTTCGAATTCAAGCGCCTGGTCGAAGCCAATATGCAGGAACTGGCCGAATTGCTCGCGAGCGAACATGGCAAGGTCATCGCCGATGCCAAGGGCGATATTCAGCGCGGGCTCGACGTGGTGGAATTTGCTTGCGGCATTCCCCATGCGATGAAGGGCGAATATACGCTGGGCGCGGGGCCGGGCATTGACGTCTATTCGATGCGGCAACCGGTCGGGATTGGCGCGGGCATCACGCCGTTCAACTTTCCGGCGATGATTCCGATGTGGATGTTCGGCGTCGCGATCGCCTGTGGCAATGCGTTTATCCTAAAGCCCAGCGAGCGCGACCCTTCGGTGCCGGTGCGCTTGGCGGAATTGATGCAGGAGGCGGGCGCCCCGGCGGGCGTGTTGCAGGTCGTGCATGGCGACAAGGAAATGGTCGACGCCATCCTTGACCACCCGTCGATCGGCGCGATCAGCTTTGTCGGCTCGTCCGACATCGCCAACTACGTCTATCAGCGGGGTGCGGCCAATGGCAAGCGCGTGCAGGCGATGGGCGGCGCCAAGAACCACGGCATCGTCATGCCCGACGCTGACCTCGACCGTGTGGTGGCCGATCTGTCGGGCGCGGCTTTTGGCTCGGCGGGCGAGCGGTGCATGGCCTTGCCGGTCGTGGTGCCAGTGGGCGAAGGCACGGCGGAACGGCTGATCGAAAAACTGTTGCCCGAAATCGCCAGCCTGCGGGTGGGCGTGTCGTCCGATCCGCAATCGCACTACGGCCCGGTCGTCACCGCCGAGCATAAGGCGCGGATCGAGGCATGGATCGGCAAATGCGCCGACGAAGGCGGCAAGATCCTGGTCGATGGGCGCGGGTTTACTTTGCAACGCCATGAGAACGGCTTCTTTGTCGGGCCGACCTTGATCGACCATGTGACGCCGGCCATGTCATCCTATCACAACGAGATTTTCGGCCCCGTGCTGCAAATCGTCCGCGCCGCCGATTTCGAGGCCGCGTTGGAACTGCCCACCAAGCATCAATATGGCAATGGCGTCGCGATCTTTACACGCAATGGCCATGCCGCGCGCGAATTTGCCGCGCGGGTGGGCGTTGGCATGGTTGGCATCAATGTGCCGATCCCGGTGCCGGTTGCCTATCACACGTTTGGCGGGTGGAAACGCTCCGGCTTTGGGGACACCAACCAGCACGGCATGGAAGGCGTCAAGTTCTGGACCAAGGTCAAGACGGTCACGGCACGTTGGCCCGATGGCAGCATCGATGGCGGCAATGCCTTTGTCATCCCGACGATGGGCTGATCGGGCTTCACGACTATTCCGGGGGGCGCATATGCCCCCGGTTACACCAAAATGGGAGTGGTGCAATGCAGATCGCCTTTATCGGCCTTGGCAACATGGGCGGCGGTATGGCTGCCAATCTGGTCAAGGCGGGGCATCGGGTCCACGCCTTCGATCTTGCGGACGCGGCGCTGGAGCGCGCCCGCGCGAACGGCTGTGCGATTGTCGCCACGGTGCGCGAGGCGGTGCAGGGG
>CAIOKP010000278.1 GCA_903858875.1 uncultured Sphingomonadales bacterium | reverse complement strand
CGCCGCTTTAGCTCAGTCGGTAGAGCACATCATTCGTAATGATGGGGTCAGGTGTTCGAATCACCTAAGCGGCACCACCTTCCCAAAGCACTTTAGCCACGAAAATCAGAAGCCTAAGGGTTATGCGCCTTGGGCTGGATAGGGCTGTTTTGCCCGCTAAAAGCCCGTAACTCGGTCTATGCCCACTGAACGAGCGAGAATGCCCACGCTTTGATGTGGAAAACCACACAGTTGTAAGTGCTGCCAGCCGGATAGTGAGCCGGGATACGGGGTTATGTGCGATAGCCTGAGCCAGCCGCCCACATGGGCCAGTCGCGTGCCAAGCGTGGGCTAATTGGCCCTGCGAAATGTTGGCGAGTTGCTGCCACCCTCACCCCTCCGGGCGACATCACGTAGCAAAGCCTATTTGGTTAATTTCGTGACTTCGAGAAACGTTTTTGCGATGTTCTCGTGCTTGAAATGCCCGCCACATCCCAAAGAACACGACGGCCGATTGCGATGCTGAAGCTTGCGCCACGCCAGTCTACGAGGGCAACTCAACCGCAATTAATCTTCTACGCCGTGTGGGCGATCGGTCCATGGACAAGGCGACTCACACGCACGTCCAACCCGGAAATTGCGGTGAAGGGCCCTGCTGCCTGCCAATCTTTCCCATCATGTCCGTGACAACCTGCAATGACTGCTCGACATCGGCCAACCGTACCTTGCCACGCTGGTTCTTGCCGGTATTTTCAACCAGTGTTTTCACCGATTGCAACCGCATCGGCTCGACCTTGAGGTATCCACGCCCACTCGACGAATATGCGTTCCCGCGTCGATGCCGCGCTCTATACCAGCGCCGAACCACGGCCGCCAAAGTGGACGGCGACATGCCCGCACAAAAATCGGCCAACGGATCGGGCGTATCGCCGCAGCCGATATCAGCCCCGCAAGCCAGATGGTGGCTGCGCAACGCTTTGATCTTGGTATGTAGGATGGATGCCCCGCGAGGATTCGAACCTCGATAGACGGAATCAGAATCCGTAGTCTTACCATTAGACGACGGGGCAGCGTGGGAGGGCCCTCTAGGCTGGCACGCTACCGCCGTCAAGCCATTGCATGCACATTGGACACTGTCCTTATCGCGCCGCACTTGCCCCCGCGCTCGCTGGGCGCTAGCATGATCGCAACGTATCTCGCGACTGACGCGGGTCCATAGCAATTTGAGTATAACATAATGGCGGACAACCCTCCGCCGGCTGCGCCCAAGGGGATCCACAAGCGCGGGGCAATATCAAAACGGCGGTCGCGCAGAAGCAAGCGCGACGCCCCCCTGCCCGCTGCGGAACCGCGCGCCACCGGTGGCCGATCGGACGACGTATCTTCGTCGCCGGCACACACGACACGCCCAGTTGAGGCAGGCGCCCTTGCGTCTGGCCCGCGCGCATCCGGGCGTCGCCGGCGTGGCGGTCGCGGCCGCCCCCGTGCGCCCGAATCGCCTCCCATTGCCGCACCTCAGCGCGAAGACGCGCCGCGTCCGGCACCATCCGCCCTGCCGCATCCTGCAACGCCCTACACGGGCCACACACAGGCCTATGCCGCCATCGACCTTGGCACCAACAATTGTCGGCTATTGATCGCGCGGCCATCGGGCGACAGCTTTGTGGTGGTTGACGCCTTCAGCCGAGTCGTGCGCTTGGGCGAAGGTCTGGCGCAGACCGGGCGCCTGTCCGACGCGGCGATGGACCGTGCGCTGGTCGCGCTGCGCGTATGCGGCGACAAATTGCGACGGCGCAATGTCCATCTCGCCCGCTCGGTCGCGACCGAGGCGTGCCGCCGTGCGACCAACGGGCCGGACTTCATCGCGCGGGTCAAGGCCGAAACCGGGATCGCGCTCGACATCATTAGCGCGCGCGAAGAAGCCCGCCTCGCCGTGCTGGGCTGCCACATCCTGCTCGAACCCGGCCCCGGCCCGGCGCTGGTGTTCGACATTGGCGGCGGCTCGACCGAATTGGTGTTGATCGAAAACGTTGTCGATGGCGCGGTGCCGGTCATCCTCGATTGGGTGTCGATCCCGTATGGCGTGGTCTCGCTCACCGAAAGTTGTGCAGCGGAAGTCGATAGCCCGATCGCCCGCGCCACCCGCTATGCCGAAATGCGCGCGCTGGTGGCGAACGCCTTTGCCGCCTTCGCCGATCGTATCGCCCCGGTGCGCGTGGCTCAGGTTGCCGAACACGGCGCACTGCGTCTGCTCGGTACCAGCGGGACGGTGACAACGCTGGCCTCGGTCCACCTCGACCTGCCGCATTACGACCGCAGCGCGGTGGACGGTTGCATCGTACCCGCCGAATCGATGCGCGGGATCTGTACCAACCTTGCCACCCTGTCGCTGGCCGGCCGGCGCGAAGTCGCCTGCATCGGGCGTGAGCGCGCCGATCTGGTCGTCGCGGGCTGCGCCATCCTCGAATCCATCCTCGACCTGTGGCCGGCCGCACGCCTTGGCGTCGCCGATCGCGGCATCCGCGAAGGCATCTTGCGCAGCCTGATCGGCATCCACCCCCCGCGCCCCGCCATGGGAGAGACGTAAATGAGCCGTTCGGGACGCGATCCAAGTGACCGCCTGAAAACCGCGAAAGGCCGCACATCCAGCTCGGTCCGCTGGCTGCAACGGCAACTCAACGACCCCTATGTCAAAAAGGCGAAGGCCGAAGGCTATCGCAGCCGTGCGGCCTATAAGTTGATGGAACTCGACGACAAATTCGGGCTCGTCAAAGGCGCGCGCCGCGTGGTCGATCTGGGCGTCGCGCCGGGTGGCTGGACACAAGTCGTGCGCCAACGCAGCCCGCAAGCCACCGTCGTCGGAATCGACCTGCTGCCCACCGAACCGATCGAGGGCGCGATACTGTTCCAAATGGACTTCATGGCCGACGACGCGCCCGAAGTGTTGATGGACGCCCTCGGTGGCCACGCCGACCTTGTCGTCAGTGACATGGCCGCCAACACCGTGGGTCATAAGCAAACCGACCACCTGCGCACCATGGGCCTGGTGGAAACCGCCGTCGATTTCGCCATCTCGAACCTGGCCAAAGGCGGCGATTTCGTCGCCAAGGTCCTCGCCGGTGGTACCGATCCGGGATTGCTCACCATTCTAAAGCGCCATTTCACCACGGTGAAACACGCCAAACCCCCCGCCAGCCGCAAGGATTCCTCTGAGTGGTATGTTATCGCGCAAGGGTTCAAGGGACGGGCCGAGGATTTGGTGTCGGAGGCCGGGGAAGCCGACGAGTAGGCACAAGGGGACTTGCCGCCGCGTGTCACCACTACCGCCCAGCGCCGCAATGTCCTATGCGGCCCCCAACGCATGGAGGCGAAATGGCCGATCTTTATCTCAAAGCACTCGAATCGGAGCGCAAGGCGCTCTGGGCAACCTGTCGGCTCAAGGGGCTGGCAAAAGATACCCCGGAACGGCAGCGTATTGTTGTTCTGGATGGTCTGCTGCGCGACCATAAGGGGAAGGCGAAGGCCTGAAGGGCGCGCACGCGTCATCACCCCACATGAAAAAGGGCGGGAAAGGCCATCACAGCCCCCCGCCCTTTTACCAAATTATTACCCTATCGCGAAGGTCAGTTCGCCTTCAGATAGGCAATGACGTCAGCGCGGTCCTGTGGGTTTTCAAGCCCGGCGAAGGTCATCTTGGTGCCGTCGGCAAAAGCGCGCGGGTTGGTCAGCCACTTATCGAGCGTGGCCTCGTCCCACTTGCCGCCCTTTTTGGCGATGCCGTCGGAGAAGGCAAAACCGCCGCGGCCCTTGCCAATGTCGTCACCAACGATTTTCGACAGGTTCGGCCCGATGCCATTGGCCCCGCCCGCGTTGATCGAGTGGCAGGCGCCGCACTTCTGGAACACTTCCTTGCCCTTGACCGGATCGCCAACGGCGACCTTGGGGGCTGCGGCGGCGCCCGCAGCGGGCGCTGCGGCTTCTGCTGGCACGGCGGGCAGCGGCAGGTTCGAACCCTGCTT